>JBHIBU010000020.1:0-12114 GCA_046759245.1 Dehalococcoidia bacterium
GGGAAACACTTGCTTATGAACTCCATCGCTGGTTTGGAAACGGCGATCTTACCATCGAGCTTTTCGAACCACCTCATGACGAAGGGTCTCATTATTCGGTATCCCCTTGGCTCACCGTGACAGGCGTGAAAGGTGCCTACATTGACTGAGTGTGATACCCGAAGCGCGGTCAGCGGTAGGGTCGAGCCTAATGGCTCGTGCAGATGGACGATGTCAAAATTCTCTTGCTTCAGGATGGCCTTCACCGGGGTGGACAATGCCGGCGATAGGGTGGCCCGGGCGATGGAACCCCCGGAGGGTATGGGCAGGGGCCTGCCTAAGGTGATGACATCCTCGCTGAGGGTGACCCCCTTCCTGGTGGAGCAGGGGGCGATGATCTTAACATTATGCCCCATCCTGGTGAGCTGCTCATAGAGATGGGAGATATGAGCCACAACCCCGCCGGGGTAAGAATAGTCATAGGGGGAAACGAGGGCGATCTTCATAGGGACTGACCTCGGAAAGGGTGTTTTAGAACATAACGAATAAAGAAATTTCTGCTCCTGATCTGCTGCCTGATGATCTGGACGAATCCCATCTCACGAATCCGTACCCGAATGCCACTGCGGGCCTGGCTTGTTCTCTCTAAAAGGCTTCGCCTCAGTCCCTGGGCACCTCGACCGGGAAACAGGGTAAGAGCACTGCCCACCGTCTTCAGGAAGTGGCTGTCGCTGCCCCCTGTTTGGGAAAGTCCGTATCTCTCATTAAACCTTTTTGCCCTTTGATTGGAGATCCGCCCCACAATCGTGGAGTTAATTGTCTCGATGCCATCAAGGTAGAGGCCTGGCTCACTATTGGCCACGATCCTCTCCAAGCTCCGCTGACTAACACTCTCTGTCAGCCAGCTCATGGGATGGGGCACAATACAGAGTCCACCCTGGGCGTGGATGGCCTCGATGGTCTCTTCCAATGGCTGGAGGCTGGGTGCCGGGCTTTCCAGGAAAAGGGCGAGGAGGTGTCCCTCCAGTGTGGTCACCTCCATGCCGACCACTACATCGAAATGATAACCGCGCTTGGCAGCTAATTCCCGGGCCTGGTAGCTGCCCTCAATCCTATCGTGATCGGTAATGGAGATCACATCGAGCTCGGTCCTCTCCGCCACAAAATCGAGGATCCTGGAAACGTCCGCCATACCATCACTCACGCTGCTATGGATGTGGATATCCGCCAATCCATATTCCTTTTCTTCGCCCGCTGCTTTCCGAAGACGCAATATCATATCTCCTTGGTTGCTATCCATTTTCCTTCATCCACATGCGGCGAAACATATACCACTGATCGGGATACTGGCTGACGAATCTCTCCAGGGAGCTCATGATCCTTTGCGTTAGCGCCTGAATGTCCTTCTTGAGATCGCCGCTGGGCTGAAAACGGATGTATTGATCGATTAAGGTGAGGAAGGTGTTATCGGAGAGACGCACCGAGCTTACGGGGACGACCTTGGCCTCGGTCTTCAGCGCCAAGGTTGCCGCTCCCTTGGGCACCTGGGCGATGGCGTCGAAAAACATCACTGCTACACCCTTGTTCGCACCGGGAATATCAATCAGTAGGGCGAGGAGCTCGTTGCGGCGCAGCGCTTGCACCATCCTGCCCACCCCATATTCCATGGGGATAACCTTCATCCCCTTCTCCCGGCGTCGCCTTTGCACAAAATCATTGAGCTTCGCCGAGTGGAAGCTCTCGGCGACGACATTCAGGGGGTAGTTACGCAGGGCGAGTGCGGCACCACTCAGGTCCCAATTACCCTGGTGCAAGCCGACGAGGATGGCCCCCTTTCCCTCTCTCAACGCCCCTTCCAGGTTATCCCAGCCTTGAAAGGTCACTCTTCTCTTTATGTCCTCTGGCTTCACAGCGGGCAGGTGGACGAAATCCACAAGGTACCTAAGGTAGTTGCGCAACGACCCTTTTGTCAGCCTATCTATCTGTTTCTGGCTGGCACCATTGCCCAGGACATAGCACATGTTCTCCCTGAGGCAGGTTCGCCCCCGGGGCCAGGTAAGATAGACAATATAGCCGAGGACACAGGCTAAAGCGTAGCCCTGCCGGGGAGGGAGTCTCCAAAGGACAAGGCTAGCAATTCTGCCCAGGAGGTAGAGGATCACTGTTCGCTCCCAGCGATAAACTCCTCGACCATGCGATGAGCTTCATCGTCTTTAAACTGAATAGGGGGCGATTTCATAAAATAGGCAGAGGGGGCGATAAGGGCTCCGCCAATGCCTCGGTCCATAGCCAGCTTGCAGCACCTGATGGCGTCCACCACCACACCCGCTGAGTTGGGGCTATCCCATACCTCAAGCTTTACCTCGATATTGAGGGGGACGTCGCCGAAGGTGCGCCCCTCCATGCGCAGGTAGCACCACTTTCGGTCGCCAAGCCAAGGAACATAGTCGCTGGGCCCGATATGGATATTATCCGGTTCGATCTTATAGTCTAGCTGTGAGGTTACCGCCTCGGTCTTGGAGATCCTCTTCGACTCTAAACGTTCCTGCTCCAGCATATTATAAAAGTCCATATTGCCACCGAAGTTTAGCTGGTAGGTTCGCTCCAGTTTGACACCGCGGTCTCTGAAGAGGCTGGTAAGCACGCGATGGGTGATGGTGGCACCAACCTGTGACTTTATATCATCGCCAATAATGGGCAACCCCCTCTCGGCAAACCTATTCTGCCAGTACTTCTCCCTGGCGATAAAAACTGGGATGCAGTTAACAAAGCCGCAACCAGCGGTGAGAACCTGCTCTATATACCATTTTGTTGCCTCCTCACTGCCTACAGGGAGGAAGTTGACAACGACATCGGTTTCTGTTTCTTTAAGGATGCTAACGATGTTTGCTGTGGAGCCGGGGGCTTTGGTAATAATCTGAGAGAGGTACTTACCTAGCCCATCGTGGGTCATGCCCCGCTCCACCACTACCCCCGTCTGGGGAACCTGGCAGAACTTGAAGGTGTTATTGGGTGGGGCGTAGATCGCCTCCGCAATGTCCTTGCCCACCTTGTTTCGGTCGACATCGAAGGCGGCAACGAAGTTGATGTCGCCTATGTGATAGCCCCCGACGTTGACATGCATCAGCCCCGGGACCGATTCTCCATCCACCACATTGCGGTAGTAGTAGACGCCTTGCACCAGCGAGGAGGCGCAATTGCCGACGCCAATAATTGCCACGTTTATCTTGCTCAAATTCAGCCCTTCCTTTATGCTATAATCAATCCTTACCGAGGAGGCGATCTGTGATCTATGATTTTCACACTCATACCTCGCTCAGCGATGGCGTCCTGTCACCTATAGAGTTAGTGAGGCGAGCGCTGGTAAACGGCTACAAGGCTATTGGGCTCACCGATCACGTTGGCATTGGCTATCTCGATAGAATGATCAAGGAGATCGCTGAAGACTGCGCTCTGGCCAGAGCACACTGGGATATTCTCGCTATCCCCGGCGTCGAGCTTACCCATATTCCTCCTCAGGCGATCGGCGAAGTAGCAAGGCGAGCCAAAGAGATGGGGGCATGGTTGGTCATCGTTCATGGTGAGTCGATCACCGAACCTGTAGAAACGGGCACCAATATAACGGCACTACAGTGCCCCCATGTCGATATTCTGGCACATCCCGGACTCATCACCCTTGAAGAGGCTAAAATGGCGGCAGCAAGCGGTGTCCTTCTGGAGATCACCTCAAGAAAGGGTCATTCATTGACCAATGGGCATATCTCTCGACTGGCACGCCTTGCTGGAGCCAAGCTCATCCTCAACTCCGATGCCCACGACGAAACGGAACTACTCTCCCCCGATTTAGCCCATAACATCGCTCGCGGGGCTGGATTGGACGAAGAAGAGATCGATCAAATTCTGAGGCTCAACCCTTGTGCCTTATTGGAAAGGTTTCCCAGATAAGGACAAACCTCGCCCCTGCGGCGACTCGGCTAGCGAAACAGGGTTAGGCCTTGCCAATTCGGTAAACCTTTGTCCCGCACGCAGGGCAGACCCCTTTGGTCGCTGGCCTCTTGTTCTTTAGGGTGATCTTTTGGGGATTCTTTATCTCCCTTTTAGCCCTACATTTGAAGCAGTAGGCTTCCGGCATCTCTATCACCTCCTTTTAAACCCGTTGCACTATAACCGCTATCTAGCTAACTGTCAAGCCTTTTTAAAGCAGTTTTGGTCAGCGGAGAAGACCTTTTCCGGCTGCCATAGGCCCTTTTCTGGAAGGAAGCGTAGCACAGCTAGGAAGCGTCCGTCAAGAGAGTAGGCGCGGCAGTGGGCTCTATCCCCGCCTTCTTCCTCGCCTAGAGCTAGGGGGCGACCATTTCTGATGGCCTGCTCCTTCTCTCCGCCCACGATGGCGGCAATCCAATGCTCCAAAACCACGTCCATAGGGTAAAGGAGGTCCTGCCAGTATCCGTGGCTAAAGGAATCCTCAAGCTGGGAAAGGTTGATACTATGGTCAATGTTGAAAAGTCCGCTCCTTAGACGAACCAATTTTCTTAGGTATGAGCCGCAGCCTAGGCATTGACCCAAATCGTGAACCAGGGAGCGAAGGTAAGTGCCCTTTCCGCACTCCACCTCGATAGTGAACAGGGGAGGATGCCAATCTATGATCTCCAATCGAAAGATCTCAGCCCTTCTCGATTTTCTTTCCACCTCAATGCCAGCGCGAGCCAGATCATAGAGGCGTCTCCCTTGATGCTTTACTGCACTATACATAGGGGGCTTCTGAAGGATGGAGCCACGGAAGGAGGGGAGCGCCCCCTCCACCTGCTCCCTGGTGACAAAGCAGGGGTCAACCCGTTGGGTCACATGCCCATCAGCATCGTAGGTATCGGTGGAAACGCCAAGCTCAATCTCGGCCTGATAGGTTTTAGGGGCATCCAAGAGGAAGGGAATGATCCTGGTTGCTTGACCCAGGCAGAGGGGTAAGACCCCTGTTGCCCCTGGGTCGAGGGTGCCAGCATGTCCGACACGTCTCTGCCCACTGAGTCGCCTCACCAGATTAACGATCTCCAGGGAGGTTTTACCAGCAGGCTTATCGATATTAAGGATTCCGTCAACGCTCAACTTCACTCGGTCTCTTCAGCACCCTCGTTAGCGGTGACCTCTCTTATCAAATGGAGGACGTGAGCCCCCCGCTCGATGGAATCGTCCTTATGGAAGCTCAGCTGGGGCACGCGGCGTAGTGAAAGGCGCTCCCTAAGCTTTCTCTGGAAGAAGCTGGAGGCAGAGGCTAAACCCTCCACTGCCTCCTTCTTCTCCCCCTCCGTGCCCATGATGCTTATAAAGACCTTGGCATGTCTCAGGTCTGGGGAGACAGTTACCCTGGTCACGGTCAAAAAGCCGCCAAGCCTTGGGTCTTTAACCTGGCGGTGAAGCAGTTCGCTGATCTCCTCTCGGAAGAGCTCACTGAGCCTCTCGGTGCGCCTGGTCATCTCTACGCCCTTTCCCTTCTATAGAACTCGACGATGTCGCCGACCTGGAAATCGCTATAGCCCTCGATGCTCACGCCGCACTCAAATCCGGCAGCTACCTCTCTAACGTCATCCTTAAACCGCCTTAGGCTAGAGATGCTGGATTCAACGATGGCCTCGCCGTTTCTTATTATCCTGGCCGGGGCGCCCCGGGTTACCTTGCCATCGGTGATGTATACCCCGGCTACCTTTGCACGCCCTCTGATGGGGAAGATGGCCCGCACCTCGGCGTGTCCTTCGACAACCTCGACATAGGTTGGCTCAAGCATCCCCTTCATTGCCCTTTCCACATCGTCCACCAGGTTGTAGATTACCTGGTAGAGGCGGATGTCCACCCCCTCGGAATCGGCAAGCTGCTTGGCCCCAGGCTCGGGGCGGGTGTTGAAGCCAAGGACGATCCCTTTGGAGGCCAGGGCGAGGAGCACATCCCCTTCGGTGATGCTCCCGCTGTCGAAGTGCAGGATGTTTACCTTGACCTCATCTATGTTTAGGCGCTCCAGGGAGGTTTTTATCGGTTCGATGCTTCCCTGAACATCGGTCTTGAGTATGATATTGAGCTCCTTCACCTGCCCGTCACGAATCTGGGAGAAGAGTTCGCTCAGGCTGAGCGGTCTTGTTGGCTTCAGGGAGGCAAGCCTTTTCTCCTCTTGCTGCCTTTGTGCCAGAGTGCGGGCCTCCCTTTCATCGGCGGTCACGGTCATGGTATCACCGGCTTGGGGAACGCTATTCAAACCAAGAACCTCTACAGGCGTCGCCGGCTCCGCCCTCTTCAGGCGCTTACCCTTGTCATTGAACATCGCCTTCACCTTGCCCCAGGTGTCACCGACGAGGAAGGAATCCCCCGTCTTTAGGGTACCCGTCTGCACTAATATGGTGGCAAGGGGGCCCTTTGTCTTATCCAGTTTCGCTTCAACGACCACGCCCACAGCACGCCGCTCCGGGTTTGCTTTGAGGTCCTCAAGCTCGGCAACGATGAGCAGGTTCTCCAGGAGATCGGAGATGCCCTCCCTTTTTTTAGCGGATACAGGGACACATACCACATCGCCACCCCATTCTTCGATAAGCAGCCCCTGGTCGGCAAGCTGTTGCTTCACTCGCTGTAAATTGGCCTCCGGCTTATCTACCTTGTTAATGGCGACCACAATGGGTACATCGGCGGCGCGAGCGTGGTCCATGGCCTCCAGGGTTTGGGGCATCACCCCATCGTTTGCGGCGACCACCAGTATGGCAATATCGGTTACCTGAGCCCCCCTGGCCCGCATCGCGGTAAAGGCTTCATGACCTGGGGTATCAAGGAAGGTGATCTTCTGATCGCGAATCTCCACCTGGTAGGCGCCTATGTGCTGTGTGATCTCGCCAACCTCGGTGGCGGTTACCTTTGTCTCACGGATGGCATCCAGGAGGCTGGTTTTGCCATGATCGACATGTCCCATGATGGTAACAACGGCGGGGCGAGGTTTTTGTACCGTGGTATCGTCCTCCTCAAACCTCTGATACCTCTTGCGTTTTTGGGTCGGGACTCTAGGTTGCTCCTCGACCGCCTCATAGTCAAAATCTGAAGCGACAATTGCTGCGGTCTCGTAGTCGATGACCTGATTGATGCTTGCCATGATGCCGTTTCTCATCAATTGCCTGATCACTTCCACAGCGCTGACCCCTACCAAATCGGCAAATTGCTTCACGGTGAGGGAGGGAGGAACGGTGATGCGATGCTCCTCCTCCGATTTGATGGGCGGGGACTCAGGGGCACCTATGTGCTGAGGTTCTCGGTGCCTTTTATCAGCTCTCTGCCTTTTTGCTCTCATTTAGATTCCCCTCAGACTAGAGAAACAGCTCTGCATACTGGGCAAGCTCCCCTCGGTTTTCCCGGGTGGTCTTGATCCTTAGAGCGCGGTCCAGGCGCTCCTTTTTAAGTGCTGCCTCCCAGCAGCCCTTTGCTTTACATAAATACGCACCTCGCCCCGATTTCTTCCCTGTAGGGTCGACCTCTACAGCACCGGTTGTGTTGCGAACTATGCGGACAAGTTCCCGCTTCGGCCTTGTCTGGCGGCAGCCGATGCAGGTGCGCTGCGGAATATGTTTGGGTCGAGTTTTCTTCCCTCTCTGCGATGTAGTAGTCATCTTTCTCCGAAGCGAAAAATTTAGTTCAGCATTTCCTCGAGCTCGTCATATTCATCCTTGGCATGGGCCCTTTTGGTTTGGCGAACCTTCTTTGGCCTGGCCGTTTCTTCTTCGCTCACCTTCTTTGCCTTGCCCTTCTTTGCCTTCTTATCCGGCTTAGCTGCCCTCGCCGGGAAGATGTCCTCGGCAAAGCGAAGCTGAGGGGCTGGCTCCACTATCTCAACCAATGCCTCTTTGATCAGGGTCACTTCCTCTAGAGCCTCCTCTTCTCCCCCGGGAGCTAGCAATTCAACGTATTCCTCTACCTCAGCGGCTTGGGTAACCGGCTCTGCCAGTTCTACCAGCAATGGCTCTTCGGTTATGGGTTCCTCCGGCGGTATTTCAACAGGGGCCTGTTCCGCTAGCGCAGCCTTCTCCGCCTCGGCGGCGGTAACACTCTTAATGTCGATTCGCCATCCGGTGAGCTTGGCAGCGAGCCTGGCATTCTGCCCCTCCTTGCCTATGGCCAGGGACAATTGGCGATCGGGCACCACCACCGTCGCCGTCTTCTCCTCTCCATCAACCTCCACGTTCACGACCTGAGCAGGGCTCAAGGCATTGGCAATGAAGGTCGTTGGATCGGGATGCCACTCCACAATATCGATCTTTTCCCCGTTTAGTTCGTTGACGATGTTTTGAATTCTGATGCCGCGCAGCCCAACGCAGGAGCCGATGGGATCGACACCTGGTTGCTGCGCCGCGACAGCGATCTTGCTCCGATACCCGGCCTCGCGGGCGATGG
The DNA here is from genome assembly GCA_046759245.1 of Dehalococcoidia bacterium. Lineage (GTDB taxonomy): Bacteria > Chloroflexota > Dehalococcoidia > E44-bin15 > E44-bin15 > JBHIBU01. Next base: position 8,392 of record JBHIBU010000020.1, read on the forward strand.
ACTTCAGTTCTACAGCGCCGCTGTGGATCTCTGGAACCTCCAGCTCGAGGAGGCGGCGCAATAGGTTGGGATGGGTGCGCGATACCAAAACCTGGGGGCCCCTGTTGGTGCGGTGCACCTCCATAAGGTATACCTTGAGCCTTTGCCCCACCCGATAGCGCTCGGTGCGCACCTGCTCGGGGTTGGCGAGGATGCATTCGGTCCTTCCCAGGTCCAGGATGATCTGCTTTGGCTCTATTCGCTGCACAATGCCGGTGATGAGCTCGCTTTCCAGGTCGGAGAACTCTTCAAAGACAAGCTCCCGCTCCGCCTCGCGGAGGCGTTGCACCACCACCTGCTTCGCTGTCTGGGCGGCGATTCTCCCGGCATCTTTTGGGGTGGCTTCGACCTCGATGGCTTCATCAAGCTTGATGCCCTTTTTAATTTTCTTCGCCTCACCTAGGGACAGCTCGCGGCGGGAGTCGGTTACCGTTTCCACCACTATCTTCTCAGCATACACGGTTACTTCGCCGGTGTTAGGATTGATCCTCACCGAGATGTTCTGGTTTGCCGCAAAGCTATTTTTCCTGAAGGCGGAGACTAAGCCAGCCTCCACCGCTTCAAGAACCACCTCCCTGGGTAGGTTCTTCTCGGCAGCAAGCTGGGTGATCGCGAGCATAAATTCGCTCTTCATCTTAGCCAGCACCTCCTATCTCCAATGCAAAAAAAAGTGGGGAAAACACCCACTTAATCAATAGTTTGCTTCTAGCTGGCTGGTAGTATACCACAATTAGGGTGATGATGCAACCCTCAAGGAGGATTGTTATAGGGTGAAAGAGGCCTTTAGAGTTTTTGCTACCCCTTCGAAAGGAATAATCTCCGCCTCTTTCTCCCCTCTCCGCTTCAACTCCACACTTTGAGATTTAATGGTTCTTGGGCTGAGGATGAGTCTCAGGGGCATTCCCAGAAGATCGGCATCGTTGAGCTTGACCCCAGGCGATTCACTGCGGTCGTCGAAAAGCACCTCCAGGCCCTCTTGCTCAAGGTCGAGATAGAGCCTCTCCGCGGCGGAGGTTACCTCTGGCTTGTCCATTGCTAGCGGGCAGAGGTGGACCTGATAGGGGGCGATGGGAAGGGGCCAGATGATGCCCTTTTCATCATGGTTCTGCTCGATGGCGGCGGCGAGGAGGCGTCCGATGCCGATGCCATAGCAGCCCATAACGATGGGGCGCTCCACGCCATCGCGGTCGATGAAGGTAGCATCCAGCCTCTCGCTGAAGAAGGTGCCCAGTTTGAAGACATGACCCACCTCGATGCCTCGCGTCGAGAGCAGCTTTGAGCCGCATCTGGGGCATCCCTCGCCTGCCTGGGCGATGGCTATATCCACCATAAGATCGATGGCGAAATCTCGGGGGTAGTTGACGTTTTTGAGGTGTGTATCCGGCTTATTGGCGCCGGCGACGAAGTTGGCCCCCAGGGTTATCGAGGGGTCGGCAACCCTCTTGATGCCGCCGATGCCCGTGGGGGAGGCTGATCCCGCCACCAAACCTGCCTCCCTTACCTCTTCGTCGCTGGCAAGGCGAAGGTCGTGACATTTCAGGGCGTTCTTCAGCTTCACCTCGTTCACCTCAAGGTCGCCCCTGATGGCGGCAAAGATAAGCTCGCCATCGGCGACGTAGAACACTGCCTTGAGGGTCTTGCTCTTGGGGATGCCGAGGAGATTTGCCAGCTCTTCGATGGTCTTCACCCCTGGGGTTGCCACCTCCTCTAGAGAGAGCGCCTCCTCTCCTTCGCCGGGCGACTTGATGCTCTCAGCCCTGTCTGTATTTGCCGAGTAGTCGCATTTTGAGCAGTATATGACCTGGTCATCGCCCGTTTCGGCGATGACGATGAATTCGTGGGACTCCTTGCCCCCGATGGCTCCGCTATCCGCCTCCACCACCAGCGAAGGGAGCCCGCAGCGCTGGTAGATTCTCTGGTAGGCCCCAATCAGCTTTCCGTAGCTGATATTTAGCGCCTCCTCGTCGACATCGAAGCTATAGAGGTCCTTCATGGTGAACTCGCGCACGCGGAGGAGGCCGCCGCGGGGGCGGGGCTCATCGCGGAACTTGGTCTGGATCTGATACAAAAGCAGGGGGAGGTCTCGATAGCTCTGTACGTTGCGGCGAACGAGCTCGGTGATCACCTCCTCGTGGGTGGGGGCCAGCACCAGCTTTCGCTCTCGGCGGTCGCTGAGGGTGAACAGGCCCTTGCCGAAGGCGAGGTCGCGCTCCGTCTGCTCCCAGAGCTCCCTTGGCTGGAGCACGGGCATCATCAGCTCTTGGCCGCCGATGGCGTCCATCTCCTGGCGGACGATGTTCTCGATCTTCCTCAGCGCCCGCCAGCCCAGGGGGAGATAGCTATAGACCCCCGCCGCCACCTGGTGGATCATCCCCGCCTTGAGCAGCAGTTGATGGCTGACGTTCTCCGCCTCCGCCGGCGTCTGGCGCAGTGTCTTACCGAAAAGCTTTGACAGGCGCACGGAGCCTAAACCTCAGTTGCTCTTTATATTGCGTTATCCGCCTTTGGGCTAATTTAACATATTCCTCTTCAACATCGTAGCCTATGTAGTGCCTTCCAGCCTTAATTGCTGCGATGCAGGCAGAGCCACTGCCACAGAAGGGGTCTAGGACGACCTCGTCTCTGAAGGTGTATAACTGGATAAGTCTATAGGGGAGTTCAATAGGGAAGGGCGCGGGGTGCCCTATCTTCTGGGCTGATTCTGCGGCAAAAGTCCAAACGCTTTTCGTGAATTCCAAGAATTCATCTCTCGCTAGCGTGCTAACCTTTCCTGGCAGATTCTTTCTATTAAAAGCTTCCTTTGAGAAAACTAGGATATATTCGTGGATGTCTCTAAGTATGGGATTGGCGGCAGACAGCCAGGTTCCCCATGCGGTGGAAGGGCTGGTGCTAGATGCCTTGTTCCAGATTATCTCGCCTCTCATTAAGAAACCAATTTCAAGCATGTCTTGGATAATATAACTGTGTAAGGGGATATATGGCTTTCTGCCGAGATTCGCTAAATTTATACATGCCCTACCGCCGGTAACAAGCTTTTTGTATGTTTCGGCAAATACCCTCTTCAAAAATTCCCTATACTCGTCCAGAGTTAAATCTTCATCGTATTCTTTTGTGACATTATAGGGCGGTGAGGTTATCATCAAATGTACGCTGTAGTCTGGAATCTCATCCATCACTTCACTGCTCTTGCAGAATATGGTGTCCAAAAGAGAGGGCTCGATGCCATTCTCTATGTAGCGGGCAGGAGCTTTGGCTCTTTGGTCTTGGTAAAGCCGACTCCTATAAAATTTCGTTGAGTCATGTCCAATTCTGCCTGGTGAACCAAAGGCACTTGTTTCCGTGCCCTTTCTTCTTTGGGTAGAGTATTTCTTGTTCTCACCCATTATGTTTTCTACTCCTTTATTAGGTCCAAAAATCTTTGCGCCTTCTTCTCATAGCTGTCTTCTCGACTTGCAATTTCAATTATTCTTCCGAGTTCCCTTCTTGTTCTCATACCAGAGAAGAATTCTTTTTCTTCTTGGAGCAATTCATTTAGTTTGTTTATCAACTCATCGTAAGTATCAAAGCGGTGAAATCCCAATCTATCCGTGCTCTTTATGGTTTCCTTGTTGTTGTCTAACGGAGTGGGATTTACCGACCAAAAGCCCTGAATAACTCCGCTACTTTTTAGATGGTCAACCTTTT
>JBHIBU010000021.1:0-11962 GCA_046759245.1 Dehalococcoidia bacterium
GGGGAGTTTGAGCGGGCCATCGAGGACCTTGATGAGGCCATCCGCCTCGACCCTCGGGTTGCCATGTCCTACGGCAACCGGGGCTTCGCCTACTATAACCTGGGGGAGTTTGAGCGGGCCATCGAGGACTACGATGAGGCCATCCGCCTTGACCCTCAGGATGCCGTGGCCTACGTTCTCCGGGCCATGGCCTACACCCTCCTCAATATGGACTCAGCGGCGCAGCAAGACATCGATCGGGCAATAGAACTGGGATTTGCCCCCGCCTTTCTGGAACAGCTGATCGAGGAGCTAAAGGGGCTGCGCTAGCATCACCCACTATTTGGGTGCCGACGTCGTATCAGTCCTCCTGTGCCAGCTCATGCTTTTACGCTTTCTCGCTTTGCGTTATAATTGGCAAAGATAGGGAAGGAGGATGTTGTGTTCGAGGTATCGGTGCAGGAACACTTCGACGCAGCGCACTACCTGAGGGGTTACCAAGGGAAGTGCGAGAGGCTCCATGGGCATCGCTTTCAGGTGATGGTCACTTTAAGGGCTCCTGGGGTTGACGAAATCGGGCTGGCCTATGACTTTGTGGAACTCAAGAGGCACCTCAGGGGGATATTGGAGCAATTCGACCACGTTTGCCTCAACGAAACGCCGCCCTTCGATAGGATCAACCCCTCCTCAGAGAATATTGCCATCACAATCTATGAGGGGCTTCAGGAGAGGCTGGCGGGGATATCCATCTCCAGCGTCCAGGTATGCGAATCCCCGGACGCTTGCGTCACCTATTTGCCCTGGGAAAGCGGCTAGTCTTTGGGCTCAGTTTCCTCGGTGAGCTCAGGCTTTGGGGCCTCGATCTCGGTCGCCGCCATCGTCCATCCGATCCAAAACCCCAGCGCCAACACCCCTAAAAAGCCGATGATTACCGGGATAGCGATGGCCCAGTAGCTCTGGAGGGCGATCCCCAAGAGGAAGGCAATAGCCAACAAGACGGTTCCCAGGCAGATCAGGCCACCAACTATTCGAGACCTCTGCATCGCTCTATGCCTCCTTGTTTCAGGTGCGAAGCTGCGGTGGCAGCAGATTGGGGATGGTATCCTCGATGGGATAGCTTATCGAGCATTTACTACAGTAAAGAGAACCCTTGACGATTTCCTTCTCATCCTCCTCTGCAATGCTAAGCTCGAGAGAGCCCTTGCAAAGCGGGCAAGCGAGGATTTCCATGAGGTCCTTTTTCATTATTCCCCCTTATTCAAAGGGCTTGGCCCCAATAGAATTCTACTTCAATAGGCCCTGCTTCGTCAACATTGCCCCCCTTTGCCTTGACACCGCTCTTCTTTTGCGATTAGAATGCCAGAGCCGGTGGGCTTAAAGGAGAAATAATATGAAAAGGACGAGGATCTGCGATCTGTTGGGCATAGATTACCCCATAATCCAGGGGGGGATGACGTGGATTGCCAATGCTGAGCTCGTCGCCGCCGTCTCCAACGCAGGGGCGCTGGGCCTTGTCAGCCCCAATGCGGGGATGAAGCTTGAGGGCAACGTGGTGGAGCATCTAAGAGGCCAGATAAGAAAGGCGAAAAGCCTCACCGATAAGCCCGTTGGGGTCAACCTACCGGTACAGATTCCGGAGATGAAAGAGTTGATCGGTGTAATAATTGAAGAGGGGGTCGAGGTGGTGACCACCGCGGCGGGCAATCCCGCCCTTTACACCCCCCTGCTGAAGGAGGGAGGGGTCAAGGTTCTTCACGTGGTGGCCTCGGTAAGCCATGCCCAGGGCGCTGAGAGGAGCGGTGTGGATGCCGTTATCGCCGAGGGATATGAGGCTGGCGGTCACAATGGCTTTGACGAGCTGCCGACCATGGTCCTCGTTCCCCAGGTGGTGGACGCTGTGGGTATCCCTGTGGTGGCCGCGGGGGGCATCGCCGATGCGCGGGGGCTTGTTGCCGCCCTGGCCCTGGGGGCGGAGGGGGTTCAGATGGGTACCCGCTTTGTGGCCACCCATGAGTGCGTTGCCCACCCCAACTTCAAGGAAGGGATAGTGAAGGCCAGCGACACGGGAACGGCTATCACGGGGAGGAAGCTCGGTCCGGCCAGGGTGCTGAAGGGCGAGTTTGTCTCAAAGCTTCTGGAGGTGGAGAGCAAGGGAGCACTGGCCGAGGAGCTTTTGGTTTTCATCGGCATTGGTAGGGCCCGAAGCGGGCAGCTGGATGGGGAGATGATCGATGGTGAGGCATATTGTGGTGCCGTCGCCGGGATGATCAGGGAGATCGTGAGCGCCGGGGATGTGGTGAAAAGCCTGGTGCAGGGCTACGACAAGATAGTGGCTGGATTGAAGTAGGCTATAAACAAGCTGAAGCCCCCGCCAAGGTGGAGGCTTTTTAATGGGGCGGGCTGCTCTGGGCGAAAGCTAAGCTAAATAAAGCTTTCTTGCTAACTTGAGGGTCAAAGTGGGTATGGGCTTGCCGATCCAGAGAGCCAGCAGGGCAGCAAAGCCTGTGATGATGCCGATGGCTGCCCCTGCTATTATGTCCAACGGGTAGTGCACCCCTACAAAAACACGGGCGAAACACAGCAGAAGGGTGGGGATGAGGAGGAAGAGCCCAACCCTGCGATTTATAAGCCAAGTGCCCATGGCAAAGGCAAAGCCTATCGCTGCTGTATTTGCGGGTAGGGAGGGGTCGGTAGGTTGATAAAAGAGCAGGTTGACTGCGTCGGGATAAAGCTCAAAGGGGCGAAGACGGTCATAAAAAACGTTGCTGATCTCTATAACTATGTTGGCAAAACCCATGGCGATTAAGGCACACAGGGCCGCTCTTTGATTAGTCCACCTGCTCTCGGCATCCCGCCCGCTAAACCATAGGGCAAATATTGCTAGTGTAAAGACCAGCGGAATAAGGTAGTCACTGGCCAGCACCCTCATTATGCCATCGAGAAAGGGCACCTTGCCCGCAAGACCATTTATCCAGAAGAACACGGTGGCATCGGCGTTGAAGATCATCTTTGTTTTCCCCTTCGAAGGTGGCGGCGAACCGCTTGGAAGTATGTCATCTCCTTTAAGACGCCAAGCCCTTTCTCTTCCGGTTCAGGGTTTCCTATCGAGGGGCTCATCCTTCGGTTTATGAGGGATGAGAGGCTCAGGGTGGTTATAACGGCGAGGCCGGCCCCGACGGAGAACCACAATGCCATGTCGGGGCCAGTTAGACCAGGGACGATACGATCCTTGGTGATGAAAAACCAGGAGATGGCGCCAATTATGAGAAGAGCAGCGAATAGATAACCTAGAATCGGTCTTTTGAAGAATGATATTCCACGGAGTTTGTTAGCGTTAGCTACGATTTGCAATACTCCGAGGCAACAGACGAAGGCGAGCAAAAAATACTCGGTGGTAAGACTCACCCCTTTCAGCCTCCTTGGCGACAAACTACTGGTGATTATAGGTTAGCCCAGGGGAGAAGGCAACCCTTATATATGCCTCTACTGCTCAGCTTTACTCTCTTGAATAAGCCGCTCTCCATACTCGAGGAGCACCTTTGGCTCAATAGAGGTCTTTTTCGAGCCTAGATAGACCTTCAAAGCATCCAGAGGGGTCACCCCTTCGGCAGACCAGCCCGGCATCCGGGGCCGGCGCTCTCGCTCCACCTCCCTGGCGATGGCGGCGATGAAGTGAGCATCCTTAAGTGCTTTGCGAATCTCTCCCTCCTGAAGCAGCCCTTCAAGTCCCTCTGGGATTGCCACCTGAACGCGCACTATGGCATCCTTGACCTTTGCCTCCTGTCGGGCGATGGCGCGGAGCACCGCTTGGGTGGGGTCAGTCTCCTGGGAACCGACATTGACCTTGATGGTGAGGAAGGGGCGCGCCCTCACCGGGTGGAATTCGTAGGATGCCTGCCCCCTTTGCCCTATTTCCACAACGTAGAATCCCTTGCTGTCCTCCTCTTCGCTGAAGTCGATGCGCTGGAGGCTGCCGGGGTAGACCACGGGGGGATTCTGGGAAAGGACCTGCGGTCTATGGATATGACCCAGTGCAATATAGTCAAAGGTGGTGTTGGCGATAACGCTGGAGAGGAGCACGTAATCGCGGCCCATCATCATGCTCCTCTCCGAGCCAGTCTGGGCACCGTAGACCAGAACATGGGCGGCGAGGATCGCCGGCAGGCCCGGGTCCAGCGCCTCGACCTCAGCGTTTAGGCGCTCGGTCAATATCTCCTCCAGCCTCTCATTGACCTCATCGAAGGTGAGGTTCTTCGTCTCCTCCCTGCTCAGGAGGGCACTCCTCCTTGCCCAGGGCAGGGCTACGACCTGGAGAGGCCCGTCTTTTGTTTCTATTCGGTAGGTGCCGGGGCGATTGGCCACGACGACATTTTTTATCGCCAGGGTATCGAAGATCTCCATGGTGGTGGCGCGGCCGATGGCGCTGGGGAGGTCGTGGTTTCCGATGAGGAGGAAAAGGGGGATGTCCCCCGATGCCAGTCTCCAGATGCGGCGGGCGAACTCCCGCTGGTGGGTCTGAGAGGGCTCGCGGCTCCTGTAGGCATCGCCGCAGAAGAGAACGAGGTCTATTTTTTCGTTCAGGGCGTATTCGATAACCTCATCAAGGGCAGCGAGGAAATCGTGGAGGCGAGAGGAGAGCCCGGTCTCGGGGTTGATGCCCCCGCTATAGTTCTCCACCCCGAGGTGCAGGTCGGCGAAATGAAGGATTTTCATTGGCTCAACAGGGCCTCAATGGCGTGGACAATACCTTTCCAGTTCGGAGCGTTAATAACCGCGCCTTGCTTGAGCAAGTCCACTATTAGAGCATGATTGCTATTCCAAGGTTGGGAAAGCATGACTGCCATTCGCCCACTCAGTGCAAAGTCCCTCACGTTTTCAAGCCTGTCATCTACTAGAACGTCAATGGGTGCCCTTAGTTTCCCCTCCCTATGTGTGTTGATGAATTCGTCGAATCCCAAGCGCTTCGTATTGAGCCATTCAATTGTATCTTCGTCAGCTTCGGGGGGTCTAGAGGTAACGATTATGACCCGATTATGGGATGCAATCCTTTCTAAGCCTTCTCTGGCTCCCCTGATCAGTGGCATAGTCAGGACAAAGGTTCTGTCAAGTACTGCCTCTTCCATTTCCTTCTCAAAGTTAGTGTGACCCATAGGCTGGTCCCATAGCTTGATGTCACTTTTCTTCATTTTTATGCCGTATTTATGTCTGACCCGCCTCAGTAGATGGGGAACTTGGTTCCCAATAACGCCATCTACATCAACCCCAATTTTCATCGTGTACGCCACCACCTATATGTAAATAGAGCATTGAGCAAGGGTGGAACCAACAGGAAAAGCCAGTTAAGCGCCGCCAACACGGTTGGGAAGAGTGTCTGGACAACAAACTGGTAGACGATGGCTATGACCAGCAAGGGAAAAAATAGCACAAACAGCTGTTTCAATCCACTTGCCTTCGGGTTATTATGTTCTTTCCTCCGCAAGATGCCCACTAAGATATACAAGAAGAAGATCAAAGCGAAACCCCAGAGGTAGAATACCAAGTTGCCTTCCTCATGAGCGGGAGCCAGCGAATAGAGGAGGTATGCATATAGACCAACAATAATGAAGTCCCCCCCAAACCTGAGCCACCACCATGAACTCTCTATTATATATGGATATTGTAGGGCTTTGCGGTGGTAGCGAACCCAGCTTGAGACGACCGTGAGGTAGACTGCAAGCAAGCCAATGAATCCCAAAGACGCGCTTGGGTGAAGGATCAGTGAGCTGTACCGTGCAAAGCTTTCCGCAATCACAACAGCGAAAACAATGCCAATGAACAGGACTAGTTTATCTGACAAAGCATTAGGCTGCTCCATATTTTCTACAGCCTCCCCCTCGAACCCCAACCAGTAGCTGCCGCCGGGGGCAGGGCCACCGCTGCCTAAGACTATTTGTCTTAACCCTTCGCCAGCCCTCGTATGTAGGCTATTTGTCCCACGTGCTGAGCTATTTCGCAGAGCAGATGGCTTATCAGGTAGCCGATGCTGACCTCGCCGAAGGCACGGGATTGCATTATCTCATCGAATTTGGCAGGGTCGAGGTTGCGCAGGTAATCCACAGTTCTGGCTCGCACTGACTCCCCGTAGCCAAGGAGGTCACGGAGCTGGACGGAAGGGAAGCTGTCTATCTGCTCCGCGGTATAGCCGAAGCCGCTAATTTTGGGATCATCAGGCAGGTTCAGCTTCTCATGCCACTTCTCCGACTCCCAAACGTGAGGCACGCGCTGGAACATGTACTGGAAAAAGAAATCCTCCACGCGCAGCTGATGCCAGAGAATAAAGGCGATGTGGTTAGCTCCGGGCTGCGGCTGCCACATCAGCTCTTCTTGACTCAGGCCGTCCACTGCCTGCTTGAGGGCTGTCTGCGCGTCGTTCAGGGCCTCCAGGACAAAATCCTTCACCTCCATTTTCAGCCTCCTTTTTCAGTATTGGGCAAAGGTTGCAATACCCTAGCTCTCCTCGAGTAGGGTTCGAAATCGCTCCTCCTACTCCTCAAACCCAAGCCAGTAGCTGCCGCCGGGGGGCAGGACATCGAGGGGCTCGCCCGAAAGCTTAGCTTCAAGGGTGCGCTTGAGATCCACCACCGGCAGCCGAATCTGCTTCATGCTGTCGCGCTCGCGGATGGTCACCTGGTTGTCCTCCAGCGATTGGAAGTCTATGGTGACGCAGAAGGGGGTGCCGATCTCATCCTGCCTCCGATACCTCCTGCCAATGCTCTGGGCGTCATCGTATTGAGCCATAAATCCCTTGCGCAGATCGGCATAGACATCTTTGGCCATAGGGCTAAGAGCCTCGTTCCGGCTCAGAGGCAATACGGCAACCTTTATCGGGGCCAGGTCTGGATGAAGGTGCAGGAGAACCCGCAGTCCTTCCTTATCTAGCTCCTCATCGTAGGCATCGAGGAGGAAGGCGAGGGCTGCGCGATCCACCCCTGCCGAGGGCTCGATGACATAGGGGAGGAATCGCTCCCCGCTATCGGGGTCGTAGTAGCTGAGGTCCTTGCCGCTAAATTGGGCGTGCTGAGCCAGGTCGAAGTCGCCGCGATGGGCGATGCCCTCCAGCTCCGACCACCCCATGGGGAAAAGGTACTCGATGTCATAGCAAACCCGGGCATAGTGGGCCAGCTCATCCTTGGTGTGCTCGCGGAGACGGAGGTTCTCCTTGTTGATGCCCAATTTGATATACCAGTTGAAGCGCTCCTCAAGCCAGTAGTTAAGCCACTCTTCATCGGTGCCTGGTTTGACGAAGAACTCGATCTCCATCATCTCGAACTCACGGTCGCGAAAGATAAAGTTCCCCGCAGTGATCTCGTTCCTGAAGGCTTTGCCGATCTGAGCGATGCCCAGGGGCAGCTTCTTTCGTGTGGTGTCTATCACGTTGTCGAAATTGACAAATATGCCCTGTGCAGTTTCAGGGCGCAGATAAACCAGCGCCGCCTCCTCCTCGACGGGGCCGAAGAAGGTCTTGAACATAAGGTTGAACATGCGGGGCTCGGTCAGTTCGCCGCCGCAGTCGGGGCACCTGCCATCCCTTGCATCATCGGCGCGCCAGCGCTGGCGGCATACCTTGCAATCCACCAACGGGTCTTTGAAGCCCGCCACATGGCCGCTGGCAACCCATGTCTGGGGATGCATCAGGATGCTGGCATCCAGGCCCACCATATCGTCCCTTTCCCGAACCACGGAGCGCCACCACGCCGCCTTGACATTATTCTTAAGCTCCACCCCCAGCGGTCCATAGTCCCAGCAGGCGGAGAGCCCGCCATAGATCTCGCTGGACTGGAAGATGAAGCCACGCCTCTTACAGAGGGAGACCATCTTTTCCATGTCTACTTTCACTGTCTGTCCCCCAAGCTGAAGCTTTTATAATGGAGCTTAACAAAACTTACCAGTTTTGCCTCAAAATGTCAAAGGCTTGACAGAGAGGCGAAAATAGTGAAAAATAGGGCGATGATTTTAAGAGCTCTGGAACTGGGTCTTTTTGCCTCCACCTGCTATATTGTGGGCTCGGAGAAGACCAAAGAGGGGATGATCATCGACCCCGGCGCCGAGGCTGAGACCATAATGGAGAGTGTGCGCCAGCTTGGTCTTACCATCGAGCTGATTGTGGCTACCCATGCCCATCCCGATCACATTATGGCACTGCATCTGGTCGAGGAGGCCACCGACGCCCCCTTTGCCATGCATGAGGCTGAGGCAAGCGGGGGGATGGTGCAAGCGATAGCCGGCATGCTGGGTATGCTGACGGCTGGCTCCTTTGGGGCACCTCCCACGCCGGAGAGGTCGCTTGAGGATGGCGACATCATCGAGGTCGGTGATCTTCGTTTCGCCGTTCTCCATACCCCCGGTCACAGCCCGGGGGGGATCTGCCTTTATGGGCATGGGGTGGTCTTCTCCGGCGATACCCTGTTCAATTCAGGCATTGGCAGGACAGACTTTCCTGGGTGCAGCCACGAAGAGCTGATGGACAGCATTCACAACAAGCTAATGGCATTGCCCGATGAGACCGTCGTTCTCCCCGGGCATGGACCCCAGACCACCATCGGCACCGAGCGCAGATATAACCCCTTCCTGCGCGATTAGCCTTTATCCAAGGATCCCGGTCACGCCCACCAGAACCGGCGCCAAAACCAGCGCTATTATGGACATCAACTTTATCATGATGTTCAGGGAGGGTCCCGAGGTATCCTTGAAGGGGTCACCCACCGTATCACCGACCACCGCCGCCTTATGTGCATCCGAACCCTTACCCCCAAAGTTGCCCTTCTCGATCCACTTCTTGGCATTATCCCATGAGCCACCGGCATTGGCCATCATTATGGCGATGAGGAACCCGGCAGCGATGGCCCCAATCAGAAAGCCGCCCAGCGCCAGTGGCCCCAGCACAAAGCCGACGATAATGGGAGCAGCCACTGTGATGAGTCCAGGGGCGATCATCTCCCTCAGCGCTGCCTTGGTGCAAATGTCAACGCACTTGCCATACTCGGGTCTGGCCTCTCCCTCCCAGAGTCCCTTTATCTCTCGGAATTGACGGCGAACCTCGTTTATTATGTGGAAGGAGGTTCTGCCCACTGCGTTCAGGGTTATAGAGCAGAAGATGGCCGGCATCAAAGCTCCAAGGAATAACCCCACTATTACACCGGGATTCAACAGGCTGATCTTGTCTATGTCGATCTCAGCCACCTGGGTATAGGCCAACATCAGGGCGAGGGCGGTGAGTGCTGCGGCCCCAATGGCAAATCCCTTTCCCGTTGCTGCCGTGGTGTTCCCCAGGGAGTCCAGGGCATCGGTGCGCTCCCTGATCTCTGGGGGCAGCCCCGACATCTCGACGATGCCCCCGGCGTTGTCAGCCACAGGACCATAGGCGTCGGTGGCCAGGGTGATCCCCAGTGTGGAGAGCATGCCAATGCCAGCGATGGCGATGCCATACATGCCAGCGAAATGATAGGCCACAAGAATAGCGATAGCCACCAGGATAACGGGGGGCAGGGTGCTCATCAGCCCATTGGCAAATCCCTTGGTTATCGTTGTTCCCGCCCCTGTTTGGGACGCTTCGGAGATGCGCCGCGTTGGCCCGAAGGCATAGGAGGTGAAGTAGTTGGTGCTCTCCCCGATGAGTATGCCGGCGATTAGACCGGCGAGGACAGCCCAGAATATCCCCAGGTTAGCGCCAAGGAAATAGACGGCAAGGAAGGAGAAGATGGCGGTCAGAATTGATGCCGAGAAAGTGCCTCGGCGCAGGGCACCAAGGAGCGCCCCCATCTCCGGCTTTTCGCCAACCCTGACCAGAAAGGCTCCGATGATAGAGGCGATGATCCCTCCGGCGGCGATCATCATCGGCAGATACCATGCCGTTGCCTCAGTGGCCAGGCCAGCCACTACCGCCACCGTAGCCAGGGTCATGGTGGCAATGATAGAGTCCACGTAGGACTCAAAGAGATCGGCCCCCATGCCAGCCACATCCCCGACATTATCGCCCACAAAGTCGGCGATGACGGCAGCATTTCGAGGGTCGTCCTCAGGGATCCCCTTTTCCACCTTGCCCACCAGGTCGGCCCCGGTATCTGCTGCCTTGGTATAGATGCCGCCGCCGACCCTGGCGAAGATGGCCACCAATGAGGCACCGAATCCGAAGCCGGGGATGATCTTGAGAAAGTCTATGCTGTTATGAAAGGCAAAGTAGATTATGCTCAAGCCCAGGATGCCGATGCCGACGACAGAGATGCCCATCACCGCGCCGCTGCGGAAGGAAACCCTGAGCCCCTGGTTCAGGCTCTTCTCAGCGGCGGCCGCCGTTCTGGAATTGGACCTTATCGCCATGTTCATGCCGATAAAGCCGGCGACCCCGGAGCAGACGGCGCCGAAAACGAAGGAAAAGGCCACCCACCAGCCGAGATGGGGGATGAGTCCCAGAGCGATGGCAACCACCGCTACGAATATGGCCAGTATTTGATATTCCCGTCTCAAGAAGGCCATGGCGCCCTCTTTAATCGCTGCCGATATCTCCCTCATCCTCTCTGAGCCCTGATCCTGCCTTAAGACGTAGAGGACCAAAAAAGCAGCGAAAGCAAGCCCCAAAGAACCCGCTATCACTGCAATAAATATGGGATCCATGTTTCGACCTCCTGGATAGAGTCTAGGACGATTCCCCCTTCTCAAAAGATTCCGTCGTCCTTATAGTCAGCCTCTCCTCGAAGGCGGCCAGCTTTTCCTCCAAGTCCCTCTGGCTGAAGCTCAGGGTCAGGTCGCCGCGGGTCTTCTCCAGAATGCCCCGCACAATGTCGGTGGTTCTGCGCAGCCCCCCCGTTATGGCATCGGGGAAGTCCATAGTCACCAGCACCCCATAGATATCATCCATGGATGCCAGCAGCTCCTCGCAGCGGGAGATCTCCCCCCTACGGGTACAATCGAGGAGGTGGCGGCGTAGCTCTCCCACCGCCTCCCCCAGCCCATTGAGATAGGCAGCGTAGCTGATGCCAAGCTCATCAGGGTCAGGGAGGGCACCGCCAGCGATTACAGCGTGGGTGATGCAACCCTCAGCATATTCCTTCTGAGCATTATAAACAAAGCCGGCATCGAGGAGTTCCTGATGCTCACTCAGGGTCTTATCTAACTCCTTGAGGAGGAGGCGAGCCGAGGCTAGCAGATCCGTGCCCTCTTCGTATTCGCCGCGGTGCACAGCCCGGATGGCATCGGTGGAGTAGCGAAGCGCCTCACGGCAGAGCTGAAGGGCCCTCTCCCGGGCAGCATCCTTGGCCGCCAGGGTTTTGCGTGCCTTCTCGGCGATTAGCTCCAGTCTATCTGTTATTGTTCCCATTTAATCACCCCCGAACTTGGCCGCCAGAAGGCTGGCGGCCTCTTCCACATTCTCGGCCCCGAGAACGGCGCTGACCACCGCCAGGGAGTCAGCCCCGGCCTCGATGACCGCATCGGCATTTCCTTCATTGATGCCCCCGATGGCAACGATGGGGATCGATATCGCCTCCCTGATCTGCCGCAGCGTCCCCAGCCCGACCACTATAGCTCTCGCTTTTGAAGGGGTGGGATAAATGGAACCAACGGCAATGTAATCGGCGCCCTCAGCCTGTGCCTGGAGAGCCTGTGAGAGGATGGTTGTGGAGCAGCCCAGTACCTTATCGCTGGGCAATAGGCGGCGCGCTACGGAAATAGGAAGGTCGATTTGCCCTAGGTGCAGGCCGTCGGCATCCGAGGCGAGAGCGATGTCAAGGTAGTCATTCATGATGAACAGCACTTCAGACCGGGAGCAAATCTCCCGCAGCTTTATTGAGGTGGCTAACATCTCGCCCCTTTCCCGATGCTTGTCCCGAAGTTGAATCGCTTTTGCCCCTCCGCCGATCGCCTTTCGGGCTACCTCGAGTTCGTCTCTCCCCCCCAGTGCCTCGGTGTCGATGATTACATAGAGACCAGCTATCCTCTTATCGCGGCG
>JBHIBU010000022.1:0-11955 GCA_046759245.1 Dehalococcoidia bacterium
GGCCTGGGCACCACGGCGATGAGGCCGCCTGAGGGTGATATGGCCCAGTATATCGATTCCCTGAGGAAGCTCCTCGAATATGATATTCAACTGATCTGCCCCGGACATGGCCCAGCGATAGGGGAGGCGAGGCGAAAGCTCGATGAGCTGATCCAGCATCGCCTGGAGCGAGAGGAGCAGGTGATCGCTGGGTTGAAGCAGGGGAAGGCAACGGTGAAGGAGCTGGTGGCCGATATATACCCCGAGCTGGATAGCCTCCTCATTGAAGCAGCCAAGGGACAGGTTCTGGCTCATCTGATGAAGCTGGAGGGGGAGGGAAAGGTCTGCTCACTGGGGACAGGAGGGGACGCCCGTTACATCATCAATTAGCCCCCATTCAAAGGGGAGAGGTGTCTAGAATTTCCCTATTTCCTAAAACCGCTGCGGTCAATAGCAAAGATCATCTCCTTCTCGGCGGGTGCGACAGCGTGGCGCTGGCCGCTGAATTTGGCACGCCGCTCTATGTCTTTGACGAGGCCACCATAAGGGGAAAGTGCGCCCAGTACCGGGAGGAGTTTGCTCGGCGTTACCCCGATACCCTGGTGATCTACGCCTGCAAAGCCTTCATCAACCGTGCCCTAGCTACGATCTTCAAGGAAGAGGGCTTAGGTCTCGATGTGGTATCGGGAGGGGAGCTTGCCATCGCCAAATCGGTGGACTTCCCTATGGAGAGGGTCTATTTTCATGGAAACAATAAGTCGCGCCAAGAACTGGAGCTGGCCATCGGGTGGGGGGTTGGTCGCATAGTGGTGGACAACTTCCTGGAGCTTTCCCTACTCGATGAGGTAGCGAAAGAGGCAGGGGTACGCCAAGAGGGCCTCCTCCGTCTCTCCCCGGGGGTGGACCCACATACCCATGCCTTCATGACCACAGGGGTTATCGGGAGTAAATTTGGCTTTCCCATGGCCGCGGCGGAGGAGGCCCTGGACAGGGCGATGTCAGCCTCCTATTTCGAGCTTATCGGGTTCCACTTTCACATCGGCTCACAGGTTTTCGAGTTGGAATCATATCGAGAGGCGATAGCCATCGTGCTTCGCTTCGCCGCCGAGATGAGAGGTAAATATAGCTTCGAGTGCCAGGAATTCAGCCCCGGGGGAGGGCTGGCTTTATCCTATACCGAGGATTCCCCCGCTCCCACCATCGCCCAATTTGCCGAGGTCATCTCATCGACGCTCCTCGAGAAGAGCAGGGAGCTCAGCCTTGAGCCGCCAAGGCTGGTCATAGAGCCGGGGAGGTCTATTGTGGGGCAGGCAGGGGTAGCCCTCTACACCGTAGGGGCCACAAAAGAGATCCCCGGTTTGCGAAAATATGTCTCCGTGGATGGGGGCATGGCGGACAACATCCGCCCCGCCCTCTATGGCGACAGATACGAGGCTTTGGTAGCAAATAAAATGGGGAACGAAGAGCTGGAGCGGGTCACCATCGCCGGAAAGTTCTGCCAGTCGGGGGACATCCTGATCCAGGACATCGACCTGCCCCAAGTTGCCCCTGGCGACATCATCGCCATACCGAGCTCGGGCGCCTATTGCCTCTCTATGGCCTCAAATTATAATGCCTCGCTGAAGCCGGCCATCGTCCTGGTCGGGGATGGCGAGGCGCGCCTCATCCGGCGCCGCGAGAGCTACGAGGATTTGATGAGCCACGATGTGGCATAGAGGAAAGAAGCTATGTGGCAAGTAATGGGGCATGAGAAAGCAGTGGCGCTATTGGAAAGGAGCCTCAGGGGTGGAAAACTATGCCATGCCCATCTCTTTGTCGGCCCCCCCCATGTCGGCAAGATGACCCTGGCCCTGAATCTGGCCCAGGCGCTCAACTGCCAGGGCGAGGAAAGGCCCTGCGGGGAGTGCCCTCAATGCCAAAGGATCGCCAGAGGGGTGCATGCCGATGTCCAGGTGGTTGGACTCGATGGCGGGATGGAGATCGGCATCGACCAGATCAGGGAGGTGCAGCATGCCGCCAGCCTCAAGCCCTTTGAGGGGGGGGAGCGGGTTTTTATCATCGATGGCGCCGACCATCTCTCCCACGAGGCGGCAAACTGCCTGCTCAAGACCCTGGAGGAGCCACCGCCAAATGTCCAGCTAATCCTTCTCGCCGTGAATGAAGGGCTGCTTCCGCCCACGGTGCTCTCCCGCTGTCAAAAGCTGGAGCTAGGACCGCTTCCCGCCCCCGTTGTAGAGGAGGTGCTCGGCCAGCGCTGGGGGGTCCCCGTTGAGCAGGCAAGGGTTCTGGCGAGGCTGTCAGGCGGTTGCCTGGGCTGGGCGGTGGCCGCTTCCTCCGCTGAAGGGCTCCTCAGCGAGCGAGCGCAGAGGCTGGCCGCTCTTTGCCATCTCGCTGGGGTGGGGCGAGGGGAGCGCTTCGCTTACGCCGCCCAGCTGGCGAACCAGTTCAGCCGGGATCGGGAATCGGTCCAGGAGGTGCTCTCTCTATGGCTTGGTTGGTGGCGTGACCTTATGTTGATCAAAATGGGATGTGGCAATTTCATTACCAATGTGGACCAGGAGGCGAAGCTTTGTGATGAGGCGCAGGGTTATCGCTTGAGGGAGATCAAAGGGTTTGCCCAGAGCCTTCAGCGGGCGATGGAGCAACTGGACCAGAATGCTAATCCCCGCCTGGTGCTGGAGGTTCTCATGTTAGCCATACCAAAGGGAAAGGAGGAGGCTAAGTCCTTTTAAGCTATGACAGATGTAGTTGGCGTTCGATTCAAGAGAGCAGGGCGAGTATATTACTTTGACCCAGCGGGCATTGAGATAAACCGGGATGACTGGGTTGTGGTGGAGACGGGGCGCGGCCTTGAGATGGGCAAGGTGGTCATCTCCCCGAAGCAGGTGCTGGCCAGCGAGATAATCGAGCCCCTAAAACCGGTGCTGCGCCAGGCAAGTGAGGAGGACCTCAGAAAGCGGGATGAGCTTAAGGGCAAAGAGGGGGAGGCGCTAGGACAGTGCCAAGAGATGATCGCCCGATTCCATCTGCCTATGAAGCTTCTCTCCGCGGAGTACAACCTTGATGGCACTCGGCTCACCTTCTTCTTCAGCGCCGAGGGCAGGGTGGACTTTCGTGACCTGTTAAAGGAGCTCACCACCGTGTTTAAGACCCGCATCGAACTTCGCCAGGTGGGACCTCGCGATGAGGCGAAGCTCTTGGGGGGCTTCGGTCGATGCGGTCGCCCTCTATGCTGCACCACATACCTCTCCGAGTTCAATCCCGTCTCCATAAGAATGGCTAAGGAGCAGGACCTACCGCTGAGCCCGATGAAGATCTCCGGGGTCTGCGGAAGGCTGGTGTGCTGTTTGAGCCATGAGTGCGAGCAATACAGGCTCATGAAGCAGAAGCTCCCGGCCATCGGTCAGCGGGTGATCACCCCCCTGGGGGCGGCCGCCGTAGTGGGGGGAAACCCATTAAAGGAGACGGTGACCGTGCAGCTGGAGACCGAGGCCAGGGTGGAATTCCCCGTTGCCGAGGTCAAAAGCGAGAAAAGGGCGGGCGCTTAATCCTCCCCCCTCTGCCACAGGGGGAGGAACTTGTGCCACTCGCTGTGCCTTTGAATATGCTCGTAGGGCACGTAGTAGCCAACAATACGGGGGGCGAAGGGATGGCAGATGAGCTTCATTCCCGCCCCTCTAGGGCTTCTCCCCGCCTTGCGGTTGTTGCACGGGATGCAAGCGCTGACCACGTTCTCCCAGATGTGCCTGCCCCCTTTATGGCGTGGGATCACGTGATCCAAGGTGAGCTCCCTGGTCTCCCGGCCGCAATACTGACATCTATATTCGTCGCGGCGGAATACCTCGAGGCGCGTTAGCTTCTTCTCCGGGGGAGGGCGCTTCACCAGATAAACGAGGCGGATTACCGAGGGCATAGGAATAGAATTATTAGGGGTGTGGATCACCCCCGAGCCATTCTCCAGCGCCTCAGCCTTCCCCCGAAGGAGCAAAACCACCGCCCGCCGCACACGGGAGATATTAAGCGGCTCGTAATTCTGATTTAGCACCAGCACCGGGGAGTTCACCATTTAGCCGATCCTCCTCCCCCGCTGGGGCTTCCTTCTCTCCGAGGGGGTGAAATCGCCTCGGAAATCGGGGACGTCGATATTGAACACGATACTGATCCTGGGGTCCACCATTCGGGAGCTTATCCTGCTCTCGATCTCCCCCAGGGCAAAGCAGGTGGTGATCACCGTAGGTAGCCGAGCATTGTAGCGATAATTGATCACCTGATAGAGCTTCTCCTGAGCCCAGGGGGTGCTGCTCTGCTCCCCAAAGTCATCGAGAACGAGAAGAGGCGCCTTCTTAACCCTCTCGAAGAGCTCATCATAGGTCACCTTGCTCTCGGGGCTGAAGGTGGAGCGCAGGTGGTCGAGGAAATCGGGAACCACAATAAGGAAGGGGGACTTCCCCTCTCGCAGGCGGTGGTTGGCGATGGCAGCGGCAAGATGGGTTTTGCCACAGCCATTGGGACCCATAAGCACCAGCCAACCCTCGGGGGCCTGGGCAAAGCGGCGCGCCAGCTTGTAGGCATCCTCCAGCATCCTCTGCTTCTCCGCGGGGAGATTAAGCCTCTTTTCGAAGTTTTGGAAGTCCATTTTGCTCAAAAGTTCCAGCCCCAGATCACCGATGTACTCCTGGGGCTCCCTTTTTCCCACTAGGTATACTTCGGAGAGGTCGGCATCGGTAAGCCGGGTATAGAGACGCTCATCCAGCTCCTCCAGAGGGGTATTGGTGGTAATTACGGTGGGCAGCCGGGTATTATAGCGATGATTTATGATCTGGTAGAGTTTCTCTTTGGCCCAGGGGGTGGTCGTTTGAGTGCCTAGATCATCTAGAATCAGGACGGGGGCATTCCTCACCTGATCGAAGAGCTCATCGTAGGAGATTTCGCTCTGGGGGCTGAATGTGGCCCGAAGGTGGTCCAGGAGATCGGCGACAACGATGAAGAGGGCAGGGCGTCCCTTCAGGATGCAATGATTGGCGATGGCGGCAGCGAGGTGGGTTTTGCCACAGCCGCTGACCCCCCAAAGCACCAGCCAACCTTGGGGCTCTGCAGCAAAGGCTTTTGCCCCCTCATAAGCCTGAGCGAACCTTTGCTGACCCCCGGGGTCGCTGGTTCTTCCCTCGGGATTCAGGGTGTCGAAGGTAAGGCGGGATAGGGGGCCGAGGTTGCTGTAGCGCTGGAGACGGGAAAGGCTTTCCTCAGCCAGTTCACCCTTGGTGCACTGGCAGGGCACCACCCTGCCGAAATCGGGATGCCCCGAGGGAAGCAGGGGATAGACAAAGCCCGCCCCTCTGCAAAGGGGGCATTCCTGGGACAGCTTCTCACTCAAGTCGACGCTTGACCAGGTGTCCGTACCTTCCCTTGATATATTTGTCCGTATCCTCTTTAAAATCTCTCCCAGGCTCTCCATGTTCCTTGCCCTCGACAGCCCAGCGTTTCAAAATTGTTTCGATGTATTTCCAATGGCGCCTGTTTCGACTCACCGCCTCCTTAAAGGCGCTTTCAATCCAGGAGGCGGGGTAAATCCTCTCCGCCTCCTTTAGCTCCTCGGCGATCATCGGGGTGAGCAGGCCAATGTTCTCCTCATAAAGGGTGAAGATATTGGGCTCCTCTTCAGCCTCAGGATAGGGCTCCCTCCTAGCAACGCCCCCCAGGTCGATCTCCCCGTTCTCGATCTTGGCCACCGCCCTCCTGTCGCCCTCTGTGTTCAGGAAGTAGAGGCTCTCGCTCCCTCCCTCCCCCTCCAGGGTTAAATGGATCAGGGTGCCCCGGCCTATCGCCCGCTCCAGGCCCTGACGCAGCGCCTCCCCGTCTCCGATCCCTCTCATCAGCATCTTATCGCTGAGAAGCTCGCGGTAGGTGACAAATTTGGGGTAGCCCCTCTTTTGATAGAGGGTCCAGAAGATATGAAGCGTGGCCTTGAGCTCGGCGATATCATCGATCTGGGGCAGTAGCTGGCCAAAGAAGAGGTTGGGCACAGGGGTGAAGCGCATCCTTTGCGGGAAACCGGGGAAGGGGCTCATGCTCTTACCTCGCTCCCCAAGTCCTCGAATTTTACCGTTCGCTCCCGAAAGCGCAGGTTGACCTGCCCCATGGGTCCGTTGCGATGCTTGGCAATTATGATGTCAGCGATCCCCTTGGGATATTCGTTGGCTTCCCTCTCCGGGTGCTGTTTGAGCCAATCATCCTTGGTATAGTACATATCATCGCGATAGATGAACACAACAACATCGGCGTCCTGCTCGATGGAGCCGCTCTCCCTGAGGTCGGAAAGCTGGGGTCGGTGAGAGGCCCGCCACTCCGGGGCCCTGGAGAGCTGAGAGATGGCAAGCAGAGGCATATCTAGCTCGCGGGCAAGCTCCTTGAGGGAGCGCGAGATCTCGCTCATCTCCTGGACCCGCCCCTCTCTGCCATCGCCCCGCATCAGTTGCATGTAGTCCACGATCATCAGGTCGATGCCCCGCTCTAGGTGGAGGCGACGCGCCTTCGATCTCATCTCCACAATCCTCAGGATAGGCGAGTCATCGACATAGATCGGGGCCTCGGCAAGGACCCCGGTGGCCTCGATGAGCCTTCTCTCGTCAGCCTCGGTCTGCTGGCCCAGGCGCAACCTCCTGGCATCGACGCCGGATTCGCTGGCGAGGAGACGATGCACCAGTTGCTCCCGCGCCATCTCCAGGCTGAAGATGGCAACCCGCGCCTTTTGTTCTATGGCGGCATTCCTGGCGATGCTCAGGGCCAGGCTCGTCTTCCCCAGGCTCGGCCTTGCGGCGAGCACAATCATATCGGAGCGCTGGAGTCCCCCCAGGATATCGTCCAGGGCGGGAAAGCCGGTGCGTACCAGAGCCACCTCCCCCTCCCCAGGACGAGGGGCGAGCTCGCTCTCCTCAAAGTATCGGTCGAGGACCTGGCGGATATGGACGAAGTCGCGCGGGCTCTCGCCATGGCGCAGCCGGAAAAGGACATCCTCCGCCCGACCCAGGGCAGCGTCGATGTCCGGCCCCGCTTCATAGCCGATGGCAGCGATCTGTTCCGCCGAGCTGATGAGGCGTCGCATCACGGAGGTGCGGTGCACGATCTGGGCGTAGTGCTCAACATGCACCGAGGTGGGCACGTTAGCGATGAGATGGCTCAGGTAGGCAGCACCCCCCACCGCCTCCAGCCTTTCCCTCCTCGCCAGCTCGTGAGCCGCGGTAACCTGATTTATCGCTTCGTTCCGCGCGTAGAGGGAAAAACAGGCCTCATAGGCCCACTGATTCGTCTCCCGGTAGAAATCCTCAGCTTTGAGGAAGGTGGCGATCTTAAAGATAGCATCGCTGTCGATAAGTAAAGACCCAATCACCGCCTCCTCAGCCTCGATATCGTGGGGTGGCAGCTTCTCGGCAAGCACAGCTAGCCCTTCTCCTCCTCAACGATAACCTTTATCCTGGGAACGAGCTCCTTCGATAGCCTGACCAGAACCTCATATTCTCCCAGCTGGCGAATCGGCTCCTCAAGCTCTATCTTCCTCCTATCTATATCCTGCCCGCTGATGCGATGAATCTCCTCAGCGATATCACCGCTGGTGATGGCGCCATAAAGGCGGTCCATGGCCCCCACCCTGGCCTTAACCACAACCTCCAGCCCCTCCAGGGTCTGGCCGAGGCTCACTATCTCAACCTCGGCCTGGGATTGGCGCTTTTCCTCGGCTTGACGGATTGCCTCCACCCTGTTCAGGACGGCGGGGGTGGCAAACTCGGCGAGCCTCCGGGGAAGGAGGAAATTCCTGCCATAGCCACTGGCTACATCCTTGACCTCTCCCGCCCGGCCCAATCCAGGCACATCCTGAAGCAGAACCACCCTCATTTTTTCGCCCTTTCGCCCTTATTATAATCCACCCCGCAGAAAATAAAAAGGGATTTTTGCACTAGGCTGTTTACCAACGGTGGTCAGTCCCACCCACCCTCCCCTGGGAGCTTCGCTCCTTTCTCGTTTGAGCTGGCACTTCGGCGGGCAAGATAAGCTTTGCCCAGGGCGAAAAAGGGGTTGCGGGGGCAAAGCCCCCGAAGCTTATCTAGGGTGGGCGGTCCGAGCGGAGCATCGGACTCCGCAAGGCGGAGGTGGGAAGAAATGGTCTCTAAGCCCCGGAACGAAAAGAGCCGCACCTCGGATTTTTATGGCGCGGCATTTAAAATACATCGGGGCTCCAACAATGGATGATTCCAGTTTCCACTACGAGCCGGCGAGCAATTCCGAGACCATGTCGCTGACCTCCCGTCCCTCCGCCTTGCCCTTGAGCTGGGGCATAAGCTGGGACATCACCCTGCCTTTATCCCCGGGTTCCCTGGCCCCAACCTGCTCAATTATCCTGCGGGCTGCCTCCGCAATCTCCTCCCGGCTCATCTGTTTCGGTAGATACTCGAAGAGAATAGCTAGTTCGGCCTCCTCTTCGGCGACGAGGTCCTGACGATTCCCCTTGCTGAATTCGGCGATGCTCTCTCGATGTCGCTTCACCTCCCTGGAGATAACCTCAACCACACCCGAATCATCTAAGGGGCCACCCTTATCTATCTCCGCATTCTTAACCCCCGCCATCAGCAGGCGAATCACCGATCTCCGCGCAATATCGCCACCTTTCATCGCCTGCTTCAGGTCAGCGCTAAGCCTTTCTTGTAGCGTCATCTCCACCTCATACCGAGATGCCTTTTCCTCAGCTACTGCGGGAGCTTTTTCGTCTCTTCGCCGCCTCTTTCTTTTTGCGCCTCAAACTGGGCTTTTCATAGTGCCCTCTGCGCCGGATCTCAGCAAGGATGCCGTCCTGCTGCACCTTCCTATTGAATCTTCTGAGGAGGCTCTCGAAGCTCTCCCTCTCGTCAAGGGTTACTTCAGCCACATGCTTCCCCCCTTTCTTGCCCACATAGGGCATCCAATTATTTAGACTATTCTAGCCACTCCAGGGCGATGTGTCAAGGGAAAGGAACGCCTTTGGGGGCGGGAATACAGATCGCACCCTCCCCGGGGTCGCCGATGACCTCAACCTCGCCTCTGGCATAGAGATAAGCGGTATAGGCGGCAAGAAGGGCATCGCAAAGGTCATGGTTGAACCCTGATATATGGGGCCTAAGCTGGGGCCTGAGATCGGCAAGTCGCTCCCTGAGGAAGGCGACCCCCTCAGGCGTTGTCTTTTTGGGGATAGGCCTGCCGAAAAGGGCCACCTTTGTGGCATAGGGATAGACCTCGATAACCTGGTAGCCCCTGTCGCTTATTTCGCCCTTTAGGTTAATAGCTCGATAGACCATATTTTTTATAATTGACTTCTTTGTGGTATAGTAGCAAGGTATTCCCCGTCGGGAGAGCTCCCTTTCACATATCCTCCCCTTCGATGACAAAAGAGCGTGGCAGGAGCAGCACTCCTCCAGACAGCAGAGCCCCTTGGGCAGGCCCAGGGGGGCATCGATGGCAACGATGCGGGGGCGGCAGCGCTCCATGGCCTCGATGATCCGGGCATCGCCCTGAAGGGAGTCAAACCAGCTAAGGTTCAGTCCCCCATCGAGCGCCACGCAGGCGGTGGGCCTTAAGGGGGAGGAGGTGAGGTCGATGCCGATAAAGCGGCTCCCTCCATCGGCAATCAACCGGTGGATACCCCGGCTCTGTTAACGATCTCTCTGGCCACCACCACACCGGAGGCCGATGCCTGAATCAGGCCGCGGCTAACCCCAGCACCATCCCCGGCGGCAAACATGTTCCCGATCTCGCTCTCCAGGCTCTGGGTAAGGGCCAGCCGCGAGGAATAGAATTTGACCTCGATGCCATAGAGCAGGGTGTGGCGTGAGGCCACACCAGGTGTCAGCCTGTCCAAGGCGCCCAGCATCTCGATAATGCCCTTCAGGTGGCGATAGGGGAGGACGAAGCTGAGGTCGCCCGGGGTGGCGCTCTTCAAGGTGGGCTGGACGATGCCCCTTTCAATGCGCCCCACAGTGGAACGCCGACCCTCCATCAGGTCGCCAAAGCGCTGCACGATCACCCCCCCGCTGAGGATGTTGGCCAGGCGGGCCAGGTAGCGACCGTAGGCGATGGGGTCACGAAAGGGCTCGGTGAAGGTGGTGCTCACCAGGAGGGCAAGATTGGTGTTGTCTGTCTTGCGCTCGGCGTAGCTGTGCCCGTTCACCGTGGTTACCGGGTCGCTGCCCCCGGTGGACTCCATGGTCACCTCCCCTGCCGGGCACATGCAGAAGGTCCTGATCCTGTCGTCGAAGGATTTGGAATAATACTCCAGCTTGCACTCGTAGAGGGCGCTGGCTAACTCCCTGAGAACCGCTTCAGGCACCTCCACCCTGACACCGACATCGATGGGGTTAATCTGGAGGGTGAGCTTGAGGCGAGCGGCCTCCTGGGTGAGCCAATCCGCCCCTTCCCTGCCCGGGCCGATGATCAGATAGCGGCATTCGATCCTGTCTCCGTCCTTGGTCTCAATTCCCTCGACCACGCCGTTCTTGGTGAGGATGGTGCGGGCAGCGGTGCTCAATTTTATATCGACCCTTGAGCAGAGGAAATCGCGCATCGCCCTGAGCACGGAGCGGGAGCGTTCCGTGCCCAGATGGCGAACCGTCATCGGGATGAGGCGCAGATCGGCCAGGGTTGCCCTGCGCCCTAGCTCCTCTACCTCCTCTCCGGTGCCATAAACCCTGTTCGAGCCACCAAACTTGAGATAAATGCTATCGACATAGCGGACCAGCTCCTCTGTCCTCTCCCAGCCAAGGTAATCCTTGAGTCTGCCTCCGACCTCGCTGGAGATGGTGAGTTTGCCATCGCTGAAGGCGCCGGCGCCGCCTAAGCCGCTGACCAGGTCGCAGGGGAAACAGGGGGGGCAGCTTATCCCCTCGCCGATGAAGGGGCAGTTGCGGGCATCGATGTCCCTGCCCTTCTCCAGGAGCAGGACGCTCAGGTCCGGGGCCTGAGACAATTCTAAGGCGGCGAAGAGGCCTGCCGGTCCGCCGCCCACAATGATGACGTCGTATTTGCTCTTCACTCTGTCCCTAGATAATTCTACATAATGACGGGGGTTTTGTCAAAGGGATTTCAGCCCCCTTCGGCGAGCCGCCTCAGGATGTCCCAGAAGGCGCCGCGGTAGCCATCCCTTATCGCCTGCACCAGCAATTCATTTTGGTTGTAGTTGTAGTTCTGATCGCCGGCGTCGGCGAACGCGGAAAAGAAACGTTTGTCGCCTTCGATAAGCCGGGCCAGGTATTGGGGGGCATCATCACCCAGGGCCGAGGACAAATAGAAGACGGGGGCCAGGAATTTTTCGTCCCCAGCGCCGTGGAGGCTGGGGTTATCCGCCAGCGGGCCTTGCCTGCGCACCAGAGCCGCCATTTTGGTTCCCGGGAAGACCCTCACCCCCATGCTGGCCCCCACCCGGGAGGGGGAGAGCCTTTTCATGGTCTCGATGGTCTCCCTGAGCGAATCCCTGGTCTCCCCCGGCCCGCCGAGGAGGAGGTCATACATGAAGACCATGCCCTTACGGCGGCAGACCTCGGCGGTGCGCTCCAGGTCATCGACGGTGAAGTCCCGGCCTAAGGAGCGGAGCATGAAATCCGTGCCGCTATCAACCCCAAAGTTTATGCCCGCGCATCCCGCTCTTTGGAACAGGGTGGCAAGCTCTGCGGAGAAAGGCGTAGGGCTGCAATAGGCATACCATCTCACCCTGGTGCCAAGTCCTCTGCTGATGATTTCAAGGCACACTGCTTCAGCATGAGCGGGCGGAAAATTGAACTCGCTATCACAGAAGTGGAGATGGTCGATCCCCATCTCCAGGAGAGACTCCATCTCATCGACCACGCCCTGGGGGGAGCGAGGGCGAACCCTCCTCCCCTTTCCCAGGGGGTCGGCGCAGTAGATGCAGGTCTTGGGGCAGCCCCGCTTGGCCTCGATGCTGCCCATGCCCCCCTGGGC
>JBHIBU010000023.1:0-11914 GCA_046759245.1 Dehalococcoidia bacterium
AGCCCGTTCTCAGGGCGCGATGATGGTCGATCTTGGCAAAGCCCAGCTCCTCATAGGGCAGGTTGGCGAGCTGGGCAAGGGCATCTTCAACACTCACCTCCCCCGACCTCACCCTGGATAGTATCTGATAAAGGTGCTTGCTTTCGATTTTCGCCCCCCGCTCTATGATGAACGCATTATAACACCGAGTAAAGGCCCCTTCAAGGAAACAAATAGCGGGGAGGGCGAAAAAGGTTTGACTGGGGAGCGGCAAAATGCTATAATAATCGTGAAAATTGCCACGAATATCAAAGAGGAAAGGGGAAATGACAGAGAAGAGAACTATCGACCCAGCGGTAATAGAGATACTGGGGAAGGCGGAGGCAGAGGGGATATCCTCCGCCTTCGAACGAGCGGGGATCACCAGGCCCTGCCCCATCGGGCATGAGGGAAATTGCTGCAGTAATTGCTTCATGGGCCCCTGTCGCCTCACGGGCAAGACCACGGTTGGGGTCTGTGGGGCGACCCTTGAGACCGTTCAGGCGAGGAACCTGGCGCGTCACATCGCGGCTGGCGCAGCAGCCCATGGCGACCACGGGCGCAATATGGCCCTCACCCTGCTTGCGCTGGCCCAGGGAAAGGCAACTGACTATAAGATAAAGGATGAGAAGAAGCTGAGGAAAGTCGCCCAGTTCTTGGATGTAGCTGTGGATGGGCGGACGACGGAGGAGATCGCCCTGGATGTGGCCACGGTGGCCCTGGGCGAGTTCGGCCGTCAGGAGGGGGAACTGCTATATGTAAGACGGGCCCCGCTGAAGCGACAACAGATCTGGCACCAGTTGGGCATCGCACCGCGGGGCGTCGACCGTGAGGCGGTGGAGACTCTGCACCGCACTCACATGGGGACTGATCAGGATGCTGAGCATCTGCTGTTGCAATCGCTGCGCGTTGCCCTCAGCGATGGCTGGGGCGGCTCTATGCTGGCCACAGACATCAGCGATATCATCTTCGGCATCCCAGCCCCGGTGGCGTCAAGGTCCAACTTCGGCATCCTGAAAGAGAACGAGGTGAATATCTCGATTCACGGCCATGAGCCCACCCTGGCTGAGATGTTGGTGGTCGCAGCCTCAGACCCCGAGCTTGTCGCTCATGCCAAGTCCAAAGGGGCTGAGGGGGTAAACCTGGTGGGGATGTGCTGCAGCGGCAATGAGCTCTTGGTACGCCACGGGGTACCCATTGTGGGCAACCTGCTACAAACAGACCTCGCCATCGCCACTGGAGCTATCGAGCTCGTGGTGGTGGACTACCAGTGCATCATGCAGGGGCTGCAAAGCGCGGCCGAGCACTTTCACACCAAGGTCATCACCGCCTCACCAAAGGTGAAGATAACCGGCGCTACCCACATCGAGTTCGATGAGCACCGCGCCCTGGAGATAGCGAAGCAGATCATGAGAATCGCCATCGACAATTTCCCCAATCGGAACAAAGAAAAGGTTCACATCCCCGATTATGTAGACCACCTGGTGGCTGGCTTCTCCCATGAGTATATCGCCTATATGCAGGGAGGGGTTTATCGCGAGTCCTTCCGCCCCTTGAACGATGCGGTGATTCAGGGGAGAATTCGGGGGGGCGCCGGCGTCGTGGGCTGCAACAACCCCAGGGTAACCCATGATGACCCCCATGTGCAGATCGTAAAGGAACTCATTCGCAACGATGTACTGGTGGTGACCTCAGGGTGCAACGCCATCGCCTGCGCCAAACAGGGCCTGCTCACCCCAGAGGTGATGGATTATGCCGGCCCCGGGCTCAGGGAGATCTGCCAGACGATAGGCTTCCCTCCAGTGCTTCATGTAGGCTCCTGCGTGGACAATTCCCGCATCCTCACCATCCTCACCCAGATGGCCACCGAGGGCGGGCTGGGCGAGGATATAAGCGACCTTCCTGCGGTGGGCATTGCCCCGGAATGGATGGCGGAGAAGGCCCTCTCCATCGGCGTCTACTTCGTGGCCTCTGGGGTGTACACCATCTTCGGCGTGGGCTCCCCGGTTGCGGGCAGCGAGGAGGTCACCAGGATGATCAGCCAGGGCTGGGAGGAGAAGGTGGGGGGAAAGCTGGAGTTTGAGCCGGACTGGCGCAAGATCGTGGACAAGGCCCTGGCCCACATCGATGCCAAGAGGGTTGCCCTCAAGCTGGAGGAATATAGCCCAACTCGATATGTCAGGAGCACGACCTACCTCCCCGGGGATTACACATCTTTGGAGGAGTTCCAACAGGGCAGCTATACGAGGTCGCCCACCCCCTAGCTCTCTACGACGTAATCATGCGAAAGCGGCGATCAACGATGGCTCCAACGAGGGTGGAGCATCGTTCAAAATACCCGCGAAAGGAGTGATATATTATGCCATACATACTTGTCCGACATAAAGTGGCGGACTATGCCAAGTGGAAGCCTCTGTTCGATGAACACGGTGCCGCCCGCAAGGCCGCCGGCTCCAAGGGGGGTCATCTCTTCCGCAACGCCGATGACCCCAATGAGCTCCTGATCCTCGTGGAGGGGGATGATCTGGAGAAGATGCGCCAGTTTATCCAATCCGAGGATTTGCGAGAGACGATGCAGCGAGGCGGTGTTTCTGACCGGCCCGACGTGTACTTTCTCGATGAAGTTGAACGATTTTCTGCGTGATGGACAGACGCCGACCCAGTTTCTCCCAAAGTCCAAGCGGCGATGATGCCCCGCCCTCAATAACGGAACGATAGGAAAGGCAGCGATGAGGTACCCCGAGGCTGACGAAAGGAGATCCGAGGAACAAGAGGACGAACTGTTAGAGCAATATCTGGAGCAGTTTGGCAATCTGCCGCTGTTGAGTTGGCTGGGGCAGGGGGTTAAATTTGACCTGCCTGAGGTCGTAGTGAAGGTGTTCGCCCGCCATGTGTCCCAGAGAAATGCCCGAATCCTTGATGCTGGGGCAGGCACCGGCTCCAGCGGCGAGCTCCTGAAGAGGCTGGGATATACCAGTATTTATGCCATCGATATCTCCCCTGAACTTCTGGAAGAAGCCCGCCGCAAAGAAATCTACCTGGAACTGCACCAGATGACCTTGGGCGAGGACTTGAGCTTCCCCGATGACTACTTTGATGGTGTCTTCAGCGTGGCGGTAATGGGCCAGGCTCCTCCTCAGTCCTTTGACGAATTGATTCGGATCACCCGGGGGGGCGGGCGCATCGTTTTTACCGTAGGGATAGCCCGTTACCGCAGAGACGGGTTCAAGGAAAAACAGGAGAACCTAGAGCAGGAGCGCAAATGGAGGCTAGTGGAAAAAACGGAGCCGCTTTCCTGTCCGCCGGGATATGACCCCAGCGTTTTTTGCTATGTATTCGTTTATCAAGTCCTCTAAGTATGACATACCGTTAGGTCTGTGTTAGGCTTGTTTTTACCTGAAAGGGTATGTTTTGTGTAGCTCTAAGGGGCCCTTGAGCTGAGGCCCGACCCCTTTGGGCGCTACCTCCTCAGTAGCAGCAGTGCGAGGGGAGGGGCGGGTTAGTGGAGGGTTAAACCTGCGACCAGTCGGTTAACAGCCCAGATATTTGAGAATCGGTTCCATGAAGTTATTAAACCTGGCCATTGACTCTGGGGTAGATTTGATAACATCCGGCGCATTATCAGCGAAACGCGCTTTTGGCCCCTCGATATCTGGAGCCCAACTTTCTAGGTCGCCATATGGGACAATAAAAATCCCAGAGTTATTTAATGCGGATGTGGCTCTATCAAATACATCACGCTTATTCTGCACCAAGGGGCTTGCAACACCTTTTTCTTTGGCCTCTTTGATAAGCTGGCTTTTCTTTTCTTCCCCAAGCGAATTCAGATCGCCTAATACTGTCTTTAACTCACGTAGCTCACTTTTATCGCCTCCTAGCATACTGAATACATTTTCGGTTACCGTTAAACTGCCTAGCAGAGCGTCATAGTCATATATGAAGGCGCAGCGGAGACCAACACGGGAAGCTATATTCGCTACATGCGTAGAACTCCCACTACCGCCACATGCTACAAAGCCTAAATCTTTATCTGTTACTTCTGGGCAGTTCTCTTCTACCAAAACTTGGTAGAAGGCCCTATCAGAAGCGCCTTCTACGACTATGCAGCGCTGGTAGAACAGCCCCTGCAAGTATGAATCTTGATTCCGAATTGCCCCTACATCTGGAATGTTTTCTAGATAACAGGGGTTTATATTACGATTTCCATCATCATCTTGATCCATCCTAAAAATGGTTGTTGAACCTTGCGTATCAAGTACACCCTGTAATACCATCGGGTCATGTGTAACAATAAACACCTGCTTTTGCTGGCTTTTTGCTAATTGAGCGAGTTGGAGGCCTATCCACCGCTTTTGTGAAGGATACAAATGCATTTCAGGTTCATCGATAAGAAAAACTTGGTTAACTGGCTCAAAAAGACTGATCAAAATACGTAGCATGCTTCGAATTCCATGGCCAATATCCTGAACTGATGTAAAATTGTCTCGTTTCCACGCTTCTACTTTCTCATACTCATCCTGCAGATGCGCGGAGTTGTGATCAAAAGACGGTGCAGAATCTCCACCGAAACCAAAATCAATTGTGCTTAGTTTATGATTAAGTAGGTTTAACTCTATATTAAATTGGCTCTTAACAGAGTCCCTAATTTCTTTAAGAAGATCTCGGTTGCGGAATAGTACGTTTAATGGGTTTTGGGGTTGTCTATCTAATCCAATCATCTCAGCTGAGCTTTGTAGATTTAGGCGTGTTTCACAATTCAACAGAGTTGCAAATGGTCTCCTGTACTTTAGCTGCTGATTGAAAAGATCATCTGTCAGCTGAGATTCTTTAGTTTCCATTTCCAAATTCTGCTTCAGCTCATTATACTCACTTACTGTAAATCTCAACCTATTGTCGGCCTCTACATTGCCTTCCGGGTTTTTAGCAGCCTAAGAGAAATAGAAAAGATTGCTTCCTTCCCAATGGCGCACCATTGTCGGAAACAGAAGTGACATATCTCTGCGTATATCAGCAGATTTAAATCGAAGAGAGTCGACCCAGTACCATCGAGGTCGATTAACTTCGCATATCTTGTCAAAAAGCTCAATTAGGAAAGTGGTTTTGCCAACGGCATTTCCACCGATGATAACGTTGAATAAGGTAGGGCTTAGCTCCTTTCCCTCTATCACCCCAATCTTTTCTATATGCATATCGCTGCTCCTTCTAGATGGAAAAGCCTTCCTCTATGTGAAACTCACAACCGAGTCTCGTGCGGGGAAAAAGTACATCCATTGCACCTGGTTGTCAAGCCAGCTAGCCTTACTTAAACCCTAGCCCCCGCTCCTTGAGGCTGACATATCGCTGCTGCCCGATGATCAGGTGATCCAGAACCTCGATGTCGAGGAGCCTCCCAGCGTTTACGATCTGCTCGGTGACCTGGACATCCTCCTCACTGGGTGTCGGGTCGCCCGAGGGGTGATTATGGACCACGATTATCGCCGGGCAGTTCTCCCTCACCGCCTCTCGGAGGACCTCGCTAACACGGATCAGCGAGGTGCTCACGCTCCCCCTGTAGACCTCAGGAACCGATATCACCTGGTTCTTGGTGTTAAGGAGCACAATCCTGAGCTGCTCCTGGTCAAGAAGGCCCATATCAGCCATCAAAAGGTTGGCCACATCCTGGGGCGAGCGCACCACCGCCCTTTCCTCGGGCTGGGTGGAGACCAGCCGCCGGCCCAGCTCCAGGGCGGCCTTGAGCTGAGCTGCCTTGGCCTGGCCTATGCCCCGCTCGGCGCAAAGCTCGCCAAAGCTAGCCCGGGCAAGCCCGGCAAGGCCGCCAAATTTCGCCAGCACCCTGGCGCCAAGACCGAGCACATTCTCCGAGGCGCTTCCGGTGCGCAGAATGATCGCCAGAAGCTCGCTGTTTGAGAGCGAGGCGGGACCGCTCTCCCTGAGCCGCTCTCTGGGGCGCTCGCAGATGGGCAACTCCTTAATTCTAGGGTGATATTCTACCATGGCTAAACCTTTGAACCTACTTCAGACACCCTCGGGCAGCGCAGCCCATGATTCTACGTAAATGCTTGTCTTAGAGGGAGCGGTCAAAAGGGCCTCAATCTCGGCCAAAATTTCCAAGCGCTGGGGGTGGTTTTCCCAAACCCTCCAGTCATGCAGACTGTGCCACGTGCTGATGACGAGATGCGTCCCCGCCTTGTCAATGGAAGTTAGCGTCTCTCCCGATACGTAGCCTGGCTGAACAACTGCTCTAGCTCTAAGCTGCCTCAATAGCTCCAACAACTCGCCCTGTTTGTCTGCCTCCACCGTACGTTCCATGATAATCTTTACAGTCATTTGTCTGCTCCCCCCTGAATCAATCTCTGGCATCGTCCCAGAGCTCCCTTGACGGCGTGGCGCCGATTGGTGCTGAGGTGCTCCACCATGCTAAGTACCTGAAGCTAGTTCACCTCTACGGTGGCACCCGCTGTCTCCAGTTTCTCCTTTAGTGTCGCTGCCTCCTCCTTGGGAATTGCTTCCTTTACCGCCGTGGGAGCACTCTCCACCACGTCCTTGGATTCTTTGAGCCCAAGGCCGGTTACCTCCCGCACCGCCTTGATCACATTGATCTTATTGGGCCCGATCTCCTTCAGGATCACGGTGAACTCCGTCTTCTCCTCCACCGCAGGGGCGACAGACTCCGCAGGGGCCGGCGCCGCAGCTACCGCCATGGCAGCACTAACGCCAAACTCGGCCTCCAGCGCCTTCACCAGCTCGCTGAGCTCAAGCACGGTCATGTTCTTGATGGCGGTGATGAGCTCCTCCTTTGTTATCGTCCCCCCTTCCTTGGAAGCGGTGCGCTTGGGGGTGCTTCGCTTAGTAACCTCCTCCTTCACCTCTCCCTTCACCTCTCCCTTCACCTCCTCCTTCACCTCTCCCTTCACCTCCTCCTTCACCTCCTCCTTCACCTCTCCCTTCACCTCCTCCTTCACCTCCTCCCGCTTCTCCTCATTGTTATTCATTGCCTCCTCCTTCTAATTGTTTAATTTGAGCGTTCAGCAAGCCAAGAAAGCCGGCCAAGGTTGCATTGAGCACAGTGACCAGGGCGGACATAGCCCCTTGCATCCCGCCCAATAGTCTGGCGATCAAAACCTCCCTTGGCGGCAAGCTGGCCAGCGCCGTTACCTCAGAGGGGCTAAGCACCCTGCGGTCAAGAAGTCCCCCCCTAATCCTGAGCTCCACGTTTGAGGAGCGGATATAATCGATTAGGGCCTTGGCGGGCTCAGTGACATCGCCGTAACCGAAGGCGATGGCTGTGGGACCCTCGATGATGCCCATCAGCCCCTCTTTGTCCGCCGCGGCGGCGGCAAAACGAGCCAGGGTGTTCTTCACCACCCGGTATTCGATCTCCCCCTGGCGCAGTCTTCGACGCAATTCGGTCATCTCAGCCACCGATAGCCCCCGGTAGTCGGTGGTGATGACGATGTTGCACTGAGAGAGCTTCTGGGCAAGCTCCCTGACCGCCTCCTTCTTCTCCTCCCTGCGCATAGTCACCTCCCAAAAAAGAATCCTTGCGCCATAGACACAAGGACCCTCTCCCTCGCCTCGGCGGGTTATTAAGCCCCGAAGGCACCCGCTGTCTATGGCGCTACTCTATTATATCATAGAAGGCTATGGGGCGCGCATCGCCAATGTTGGCTTCAGGTCGAGCTTGATCCCGGGCCCCATAGATGTGGTCAGGGAAGCGCTCCTGATGTATTGACCCTTGGCGCCGCTGGGCCTAGCCTTGATTATGGTCTCCACCACCGTTGCCAGGTTCTCCAGAAGCCTATCATCGTCGAAGCTCAGCTTACCCACAGGAAGGTGGATGATCGCCGTCCTGTCCATCCTGAATTCCACTCGACCCTTTCTGGCATCGCCGATCACCCTCGGCAGGTCCTGGGGAGGAACGATGGTCCCCGATTTTGGATTGGGCATAAGCCCACGGCGACCGAGACTCTTGCCTAACTTCGAGACCTTTCCCATCACATCGGGGGTGGCGATAGCGACATCGAAATCGAGCCAGCCCTCCTCGATCCTCTTCACCAGGTCATCGCCACCGACATGGTCGGCCCCAGCCTCCTCAGCGGTTCTCACCGCCTCACCCTGGGTAAAAACGAGAACCTTCACCCTTTTCCCCAGCCCGTGAGGGAGGAGAGCTACGCCCCTTATCTGCTGGTCGGCATGACGGGGGTCGAGATTCATATGAAGGTGGAGCTCCACCGTTTCATCGAAATTGGCATAGGCTGCCTTCCTCGCCAGCTCGATGGCCTCCCTGGGGTCATAGAGCCTGTTGCCGTCCACCAGCTTGGCCGCATCCTGATACCTCTTGCCGCGGATCGCCATTACTCCACCTCGATCCCCATGCTTCGTGCCGTGCCCTCGACCATCCTCATCGCCCCTTCGATGTCGGCGGCATTGAGGTCCTTCATCTTAAGCTCCGCTATCTGGCGAACCCTCTCCTGGGGGAGCCTGCCGATCTTTTGCACATTGGGGATGCTGCTCCCCTTCTCCACATCGAGCGCCCTTCTCAGGAGGTCGGCGACGGGCGGGGTCCTGAGAACGAAGGTGAAGGAACGATCCTCATATATGGTGATCTCGGCGGGGACGATGGAGCCCGCCTGGGAGGCGGTGCGCTCATTATAATCCTTGCAAAAGGCCATTATATTGACCCCATACTGCCCCAGGACCGGTCCCACCGGAGGGGCCGGGTTTGCCTGCCCCGCGGGAAGCTGAAGCTTAATCACCGTCTTGATCTTCTTTGCCAATCTCCCTCTCCTCTATCACCTTTCCAAAAATTGCCTCACCGCCTCCTCGAAGGCGGCGGGATTCTCCTGGGGAGGCATATGGGTCGCCCCCTCGATCTCCACCAGTTGGGCGCCGGGATTGACCTGGCACATCCTGTGAGCGACCTCCCGGGAGAGGATGGGGCTCTCCTCGCCGCGGATGATGAGGGTGGGGCAGGTGATCTGCTCAAAGAAGAGCCAGAGGTCGCTGACCCCGTAGCCCGCCCGCTGCGATTGCTCCCTCATCCTGAGGTCGTATTTGGGGCAAAATTTGCCCTCGGCCATCTCCCTCAGGCCATGGCTGGCCAGATGGCGGGACATCTCCAGGGAGAGGTAGGGGTAGAGCTGTACCAGCTTCTGGGCGATCTCATCGATGGAGCCTATCTCCTCCGGGATATTGATTAGAAGCTGCTTCAATGCCTCCGACGCCGCTGGGTCGTTATCGGGGCGGCTATCGACCAGGATGAGGCATGCCACGCTATCAGGAAAACAGCCAGTATACATTATGGCGTTTCTGCCGCCCATGGAATGGCCCACCAGAACAAATTTTTCCAGATTCAGGGCATCGACGAAGCCGGCGATGTCCACCAGATGATCCTCAGCGGTATAGGTGGCATTCTCGGACCACTGGCTCTCGCCGTGCCCCCGGTGATCCAGTGCCAGGACATGATAGCGCTCCTGAAAGGTGGGGGCAAAGAAATCCCAGGCGTGGGCCAGGGTGGTGAAGCCATGCAAGAGCAGCATCGCCTGCTGGCCCTCAGTTCCCCAATCGAGATAGTGAAGCCCGAGGTCGTTGACAACAAGATATCTATCCTGAGGTTTCACCATCCTAGAGCCTCTCCACCTGAAGGAAGTCGAGCTCCACAGGGGTCTCCCGGCCGAAGAAGGAGATGAGAACCTTTATCTTGCCCTTCTCAGGGCTGATGTCATCGACAACGCCGATGAAATCGATAAAGGGGCCATCGATCACCCGAATGCTCTCCCCCTTGCTGAAACCAACCTTGATTCGGGGCGTTTCCGCCCTCATGTGGTTGAAGATGACCCTGATCTCCCCCTCCTCCAGAGGGACGGGCTTGGTTCCCAGGCCCACAAAACCGGTAACCCCAGGGGTGTTTCTGACCACGTTCCAGCTCTCGTCCGTCATCGCCATCTCGACAAGGATGTAGCCGGGGAACACCTTCTTAGCTACGGTGCGCCGTTGCCCATCCCTGATCTCGATCTCATCCTCGGTAGGTATCACCACCTGGAAGATCTTGTCCTCGGCGTCCATAGATTTTATCCGATGCTCCAGGTTGGTCTTGACCCTCTGCTCGTATCCAGAGTAGGTATGGATCACATACCACTGCTTGTCCCCATCTCCCATGCCTTCCCCCTTCATAAGGAAAACCCCGCTAGGGGGTTTCTAGCCCAACTCTGCCACCGATTCTGCCCTTATCCTCCCAAAAACAGGTTAACCAGTCGAGTGAAACCCAGATCGATGGCACCCAGAAAAAGCCCTACCGCAACAGAGACGATGATCACCATCGTGGTTAGCCGCCTGGTCTCCTCCCTGGTAGGCCAAACCACCTTCTTTAACTCAGCGATGACCTCGCGGAAGTAGCCAAGCCTGGGAGTGGCTCTACCTTTTGTTGCAGCCTCCCTTCTCATCGAGCCTACCTAACCTCCCTATGAATCCCGTGAGTGCGACAGCGAGGGCAATACCTCCTGAGCTCCAGTCGCTCTGGGTCATTCTTCTTATTCTTCGTTGTGGTATATGTTCTCTCCTTGCACTCGGTGCAGGCGAGATGAATGATAATCCTGGGACTCCCCTTCTTTGCCAACGGACATCTACCTAGTCGAGGAACCTGGTGAAAACACCAGCCCCGATGGTCCTGCCACCCTCACGAATGGCGAACCTGAGCCCCTCCTCTAAGGCTACCGGCTCGACGAGCTTCACCGTCATCGTTATGTTATCGCCGGGCATGACCATCTCCACTCCCTCAGGCAACTGGATGCTCCCAGTGACATCGGTGGTCCTGATGTAGAACTGGGGCTTGTAGCCGGTGAAGAAGGGGGTATGCCTGCCCCCTTCTTCCTTGGTCAACACATATACCTCAGCCTCGGAATCGGAGTGGGGCTTAATTGACCCGCGCGCCGCCAATACCATGCCCCGCGTCACATCATCCCTCTCTATCCCCCTAAGCAAGCAACCGATGGCATCGCCAGGCTCGCCATCGGCCAGGGTTTTGTGGAACGTCTCGATGCTGGTTACAACCGTCTTCTTGAGCTCGCTTATGCCCACGATGTCCACTTCGTCTCCAGACTTGACAACGCCCCGCTCCACCCTACCGGTGACCACCGTGCCTCGCCCTTTGATGCTGAAGACGTCCTCGACGGGCATCAAGAACGGCTTGTCCTTGGCGCGCTCCGGAGTGGGGATGTAATCGTCTATAGCATCAAGGAGTTGCCATATGGGGCCACACCACTGGCAATCCCTCTTTCCACAGCCGCACTCCAAGGCCTTGAAGGCGCTCACCCGCACGATGGGGGTCTCCTCCCCGGGGAATTTATACTTGGTGAGCAGCTCCCTCATCTCTATCTCCACCAGCTCTAGTAGCTCCTCGTCCTCCATGGCATCCACCTTATTTAGGCAGACCAGGATAGAGGGCACCTCTACCTGGCGGGCTAAAAGGAGGTGCTCCCTTGTCTGAGGCATGGGGCCATCGGGGGCGCTCACCACCAATATGGCACCATCCATCTGCGCCGCCCCGGTGATCATATTCTTGATATAGTCGGCGTGACCGGGGCAATCGATGTGGGCATAGTGGCGCTTATCCGTCTCATACTCGATATGGGCGATGGCAATGGTGAGTCCCCTCGTCTTCTCCTCAGGGGCATTATCGATGGAGTCGAAGGAGCGAAACTGGGTGGGGCCCACTTTGGAAAGCACCAAAGTCATCGCCGATGTCAGCGTGGTCTTGCCGTGGTCCACGTGCCCGATGGTGCCCACATTGCAGTGGGGCTTCTTTCTTTCAAACATCTTCTTTGACATTTTCCCTCCTCTATTGAGCCCACAACCAGATTCGAACTGGTGACCCCGTTCTTACCAAGAACGTGCTCTA
>JBHIBU010000024.1:0-11382 GCA_046759245.1 Dehalococcoidia bacterium
GGGTCGGTGTGAACGGCCGTAGAGAAGGCCAGCCTGACATACATGCCCGAGGAGAAGTTCTTCAGCTTCATGTCCTCGAACTGCCTCAGCTCGGCGAAGTCGATAATCTCGTCGTATCTCCTCTTTAACTGCCGCCCGGTCATGCCCATTATCGCCGCGTAGATGGCCACGTTTTCCCTGGCGCTGAGCTCAGGCTGAAAGCCGGTGCCCAGCTCCAGTATGCAGGCAACGCGGCCATCCACGGCCACCGAGCCACCATCGGGGCGCAAAATCCGGGCCAATATCCGGAGCAATGTGGTCTTGCCCGAGCCGTTTTCACCTATTATGCCGAAGGCTTCGCCCGCGTCGATCTCAAAGGTGATGTCCTTGAGGGCCCAGAATTCCTCGTAGCTGAGCCTCCTTTGCACCAAAGCAACGATGTTTTCGAAGATGGTGCTTCTCTTTTCGTGGGGAACCCTAAATCTCTTGCTAACTCCGTCTACTGCTATGACGCTCATCACACTTCCTCGGCAAACCTCGGCTCGAATCCCCTGAAGACCAGGTAACCAACGGCGAAGACGACGATGGCGGCCAGGGCAACAAAGAGAAGATGGCTCATCGCAGGGGAGGTTCCGTATAGGAACAGGTCTCTATATATAATCATCACCACAGCTACGGGATTTAGCATATACACGAACATGTACTTCTCTGGTACCCAGTATAGCGGGTAGAGTATGGGACAGACGAAGAAAGCAAAGCCTAGAAATACCTCCCATATATGCTGTAGATCGCGGTAGCGCACAAACAGCGCCGCCAAGGCAAAGCCCACGCCGCAGATCATTATGGCATAGAGGAGATGAATCGCCGGAAACAGGAGTATGCCAAGGGATATCCGGCCCCCCAGTATTAGCGCCAGGGGCAGCAGCACGAGAAACTCCAGGAGGGAGATTATCAGGCTGGAGGCCACATTGCTGTAGGTTATGAGCCGTCGTGGAATGTAGACATTGGTGACCAGATTCTGCTTGCCAACTATGGAGAATAACGCCGAATTGGTGCCCTTGGCGAAAAAGCGCCAGGTAATTATCCCAATCAACAGGTAGACCTCTAAGTTCTCCATTCGAAAGATGTTCCTGAAGACAAAATAGAGGATGAGCATTAGCAAAAGTGGACTGAGCAGCGACCAAGCAAAGCCCAGCGCAGTATTCTGGTAGTTGTTCTTAAAGTCGCTCACAGTCAGATTCTTGAATATTTCCCTATATTGCAGCATTTTAAGCCTCTCGGGTTTCAGTGGTAGGGGCGGCCCCAGTTCGTATATTACATCGTATTCCGCATATTCTAGCATACAATAGCGAACGGTGCCAATGTGCATTCGAGTATTGACGATATCATGCACAACTGCCTTAAGCCGCGCTTAAAGGCCGAATTTGAGAGGATTGGCATGTCTCAATCCTTCGTCGGGGGTGTCTATGCCATCTTCGCCAAATCGCTCACTCAATCGAACCCTGTAAGGGAGATGCTCGCTTTGGCAAAAAACAGGCTCTACGCCCGAACCGAGGGCGAGAGCCAAAAAAGGATAACGATTACCACCACTGCCGTTACCACTTTTAAAGACTTCCTAAGTCTAAGGGGTTTCCACCGATGTCAGCTTGATCAGCGAGCTCGCGGAGGATGTAACCCAGGAAGAACACCCGTTTTTCGCCTTATCGGCGAACCGATAGCAGAGACTCCAGCGCCTTACCTATTCTCTCAACTGTAGTCTGAATATCTTCATCGGTATGCACCGCAGAGATAAAAGCAGCTTCAAACTGGGAAGGTGGCCAGTATATCCCATCCATCAGCATCTGTTGAAAGAATCTGCTATACAGTTCCGTATCGGCGCGCTTGGCCACCTCGTAGTCAAGCACACGCTCTTCGCAGAAGAAGACGGTAAGAACAGAGCCCACTCTTGACGCCTGGATATTTATCCCGGCTTCGGTTGCGGCACCGGCAATGCCTTTTCCGAGGAGGGATGAACTTGCCTCCAGTCGATCATAGAGCTGAGGCTGGCGCAAAATTTTGAGGGTCTCGATGCCTGCGGTCATGGCGAGGGGGTTACCTGACAGAGTGCCAGCTTGATAGACGGAACCCAGGGGCGCAACCATCTGCATAATGTCGCTCCTGCCACCGTAGGCCCCTATTGGCAGTCCCCCACCAATAATCTTCCCCAGACAGGTTAAATCTGGGGTTATCCTATAGAGTGCCTGAGCTCCTCCATAAGCAAGGCGAAAGCCGGTGATCACCTCATCGAAAATGAGGAGAGACCCGAACTCTTGTGTCAATTGGCGAAGGCGTTCCAGGAACCCGGGTTGCGGTGGCACGACACCCATGTTAGCCGCCACTGGCTCAACGATTATAGCTGCAATCTTTTTAGGATAGCGTTTGAAAAGATGCTCCGCCACTTCTGCATTATTGTAGGGAGCTACCAGCGTATCCCGGACATAACTCGGGAGCACGCCCGGAGAGTCAGGTATTCTCAGGGTCGCCACTCCCGAGCCAGCTCTGGCTAGCAACCCGTCTGAGTGACCGTGATAGCCGCCGGCGAACTTCAGCACCTTATCTCTAGCAGTGAATGCCCGAGCCAGGCGAATGGCGCTCATTGTGGCTTCGGTGCCTGAATTTACGAAGCGAATCATTTCGATAGAGGGCATAGCCGCAGAGATCATCTTTGCCAGTGTTGTCTCCAACTCGGTGGGGGCGCCAAAGCTTGTCCCCCGCTCTACCGCCTTTTTGAGTGCTGCCACTACCTGGGGGTGAGAATGGCCCAGGATCAGCGGGCCCCAGGAACAGACATAGTCTATGAATTCGTTGCCATCCTCGTCATAGATTCTAGAGCCCTGTCCCTTTCTTATGAAAAGGGGATTCCCCCCCACGGCTTTGAAAGCACGCACCGGGCTATTGACGCCCCCTGGCAAATAGCGCTGAGCTTCCTGAAAGAGTTTCTCCGAACGCTCTCGGTTTATCATATTTATATCCTCAGGCAACTGATAGCCACTGAGCAAGCTCCTTGGCATGATAGGTGATGATAACATCCGCCCCCGCTCTCTTAATGGCAGTGAGAATCTCTGGGATGACTTGCCTCTCATCGAGCCAGCCATACTTTGCTGCCGCTTTCACCATAGCGAACTCTCCACTCACGTTGTAGGCCGCCAACGGGCAATTGAAGGTGTCCCGCACCCTG
This sequence comes from Dehalococcoidia bacterium, assembly GCA_046759245.1. Lineage (GTDB taxonomy): Bacteria > Chloroflexota > Dehalococcoidia > E44-bin15 > E44-bin15 > JBHIBU01. The sequence goes on from JBHIBU010000024.1 coordinate 3,197, forward strand.
CGGATCACATCCAGGTAAGCCAAAGCAGGCTTGACCATGACCATGTCCGCCCCCTCAGCAATGTCCTGCGCCACTTCCCTTAAAGCCTCTCGCCAGTTGGCTGGGTCCATCTGGTAGGAGCGGCGATCGCCGAACTGGGGTGCACACTCAGCAGCATCGCGAAAGGGACCGTAGAAGGCTGAAGCGTATTTTGCTGCATAGGCAAGAATGAGGGTATCACGAAATCCAGCCTCGTCCAGCGCCTCCCGGATCGACTTCACTCTGCCATCCATCATATCCGAGGGCGCTACTATGTCAGCGCCAGCTTCAGCATGGGATACCGCTGTCCTTGCCAGAAGGGGTAGGGTCTGGTCGTTATCAACATAGCCATCCGTTACAATGCCGCAGTGCCCGTGGCTGGTGTATTCACAGAGACAAACATCAGCCACCACTATTAACTCCGGCACCGCTTTCTTGATGGCTCGTATCGCTTGCTGAACAATCCCCTCTCGATGATAGGCTTCTGAGCCGACCTCATCCTTATGGTCAGGTATGCCGAAAAGAAGCAGCGCTGGAATACCAAGTTTGGCTATCTCCTCGACCTCTTGGGGCAACAGGTCTACTGAGTAGCGGAAGATGCCGGGCATGGAGGCTATCTCCTGCTTCCGGCCGCTACCTTCCACTATGAAGAGAGGGTAAACCAGATCCCCAACATCAACACGAGTTTCGCGTACCAGTGCCCGAAGTGGTTCCGTCCGCCGCAGCCGACGCAAGCGTAGTTGAGGAAAACCAATCATTTAATCTCCTTTCCGCCCTCTTTGGAAGTACCCTTCCATAGCTTCTACCAGGCCAGGAATGGTATGGTCCTGGGCAACTATATCTACCTTTAGCCCCGCTTCGGCCGCCGTAGCCGCTGTTGTTGGGCCGATGCAGGCAATCGTTGTTCTCTCTATCGCCTGCCGCTCGCCACCCAGCAGCGCCAGCAGGTTGGTCACCGTGGAGGAGCTGGTAAAGGTGATTATGTCAATTTCACCTGCCAAAAGCATCTGCTTTCCCCGAGAGATAGCCTCACCCCCGGGAACAGTTCTATACACGGTTACCTCGTGCACTTCTGCTCCAAGCTGGGCGATTCCATTAGCTAACTCCCTGGTCGCTATATCGGCTCGAGGGAGCAAGAACCGGCAGCCGGCGATATTCTGGATTTTAAGCCCGGCCACAAAGCCCTCGCTGGTATAAACCTGGGGAAGGTAGTCAGGGCGCAGCCCCCTCGCCTCTAAAGCCTGGGCAGTGGCTGGGCCAATAGCACCGATTTTAATGCCCTTAAGCGAGCGGGCATCCCGGTTGAGAGCATATACCCGGTGAAAAAAGGCATCTACACCGTTGACGCTGGTAAAAGCTATCCATTGGTAGCTCTCCAAGATCGAGATGGCCTGGTCAAGCTCCCCGGTGCTGGGTATGGTCTGTATTTCAATAGCGGGCATCTCAACCGGTTGGGCACCGTGCTCCAGGAGAAGTCGGCTCAATGAACTGGCCTGAGGTCGCGCCCTGGTGACCAGTACCCTTTTGCCGAAGAGTGGCTGGCTATCAAACCAGCGGAGCTTCTCTTGCAATGTTACCACTTCTCCAACCACTATCACTGCGGGAGGGCTGAAGCTGCTGCTTTCTACTTTGGCTACAATGTCGGCCAGGGTGCCGACTATAGTTTGCTGACGAGGCCCGGTGCCGTCTCTTATTAAAGCTATGGGAGTGGTGGCAGCCCTGCCATTCTTTACCAGTTGTCCTACTATTTGAGACAGGTTGCCGGCGCCCATAAGAAAAATTAAGGTATCCGCCCCTGTAGCCAGCTTTTCCCAAGCGATGCTTGAACTACCCTTGGTGACATCCTCGTGCCCGGTGATAACGGTAAAGGATGACGACAGACGGCGATGTGTGACCGGAATACCGGCATAGGCGGGGACAGCTATCGCTGACGATACCCCGGGCACTACCTCAAACGGGATGTGAGCTTGCACCAGAGCTTCCGCCTCCTCTCCCCCTCGTCCCAGAACAAAGGGGTCGCCCCCTTTGAGCCTTACCACCGTTTTCCCCTCTTCGGCCTTCGCTACCAGCACCTGGTTTATCTCAGCCTGCTCCCTAGCGTGATATCTGGGAGTCTTACCCACATATATCCTCTCCGCCACAGGGGGCGCTGAGTCCAGAAGCCTTTCATCAAGGAGACGGTCATATATAATTACATCGGCTTGGCGCAGGCAATTGAGCCCCTTCACCGTAATCAAGCCGGTATCACCCGGCCCGGCTCCTACTAGGTATACCTTTCCCTTGTTCACGAGTCCTCGCCTCGGCGATAAATTTGGATGCTCCCATTTCCAGTATCTTCCGCGCCAATCGGATTCCCACCTGCTCAGGAGTGGTGGCGCTACCTTCCCCTGAGGCACGCAAGACTCCTTTGCCTCCAGCATCAGCCACCATTCCCGTGAGTTTTAAGGTACTGTCATCGACGGTCCCCAGCACTGCTATCGGGGCCCGGCATCCCCCACCCAGAGCGCTGAGAAAGGTTCGCTCGGCGACCACGCTTTGCCAGGTCGGCTGGTGATGGAGAGGGGAGACAAGCTCAGCTATTTCTTCATCATTGGCTCGTATCTCTATCCCCAGCGCACCCTGCCCCGCCGCTGGCAGAAAATGCTCCAGCGGTAGATGTTCGGTTATCCTGTGCTCCCACCCCAAGCGAAGCAATGCCGCTGCCGCCAGTATTACGCCATCGACCTCCCCGGAGGACACCTTTCGCAGCCGGGTGTCAACATTGCCTCTGATACTGCATACCTCCAAATCAGGGCGGTAGGCGATAAGCTGAGCAGCACGCCTGATACTCCCGGTACCTATCCTTGAGCCAGGAGCAAGCTCAGCGAGCCTTCCCGATGTGGATATCAGAATATCTCGGGGGTCAAGCCTCTCGGTTGCCGCCGCCAGATAAAGCCCTTCGGGAACTTCGGTAGGCAGATCTTTAAGGCTGTGCACGGCTAGATCGATCCTCCCCTCGAGGAGGGCTGCCTCCAGTTCCTTGACAAATACTCCAACCCCTGCCATGCGGTCCAGTGAAAGGTGGCGATTGCGGTCGCCCTCAGTTGCTATTTTACTGAGGCTGAACTCGAGGTGGGGGTTTGCCTCCCTCAGTTGGGCCAACACCGACTCAGCCTGAATCAGGGCCAGCCTGCTGCCGCGAGAACCAATAATGATGCTCTTCCTCAACCCGATCTCTCCGTGTTGAGGTGGAAAAGTTCACTGACCATCTGGCTATAATCCTTGTTCTGTGCGTTTTTCTTAAGATATTGTATGGGGTCATTGAGCATCTTGGTTACGATTGCCTTGGTCATAGCCTCCAGGCTGTCCCGCTCCTCGTCAGAGAGCCCCTGTAGCTTGTTAAGGGTCTTATCCAGTTGCGCGCGGCGTATGTCTTCGGCCTTCTTCATCAGGGCACTGACTACCGGCCTCACCGCCAAAGCTTGCCACCGGGTAGTAAACTTATCTACTTCATCCTTTATGATCTCCATAGCCCTCTGGATTTCGTCCTCTCTCTGCTTGCGGCTCGTAGCTGCAATCTCAGTAAGGTTATCGATGTTGCAAAGGAAGACATTGTTTATCTGTTTCACCCTGGGGTCTACATCACGGGGAACAGCGATATCAATGATTGCCAAGGGACGATCGGGGCGGATGCTCATCGCCTTCTCCACCTGGTGTAACTTCAATACTATGTGGGGTGCTGCGGTACAACTGATGGCTATATCAGCGGTACTTAACTCCTGCATCAAGTTACTGGAGGCGACCATGGTAGTACCAAGCATTTCCGCTAGAGCTGAAGCTCTTTGCCGAGAGCGGTTATAAACGATTATCTGGGAGGCCCCCCTTTCCCTGGCTGCTTTAGCTACCAGCGCCCCCGCCTCGCCAGCACCGATGACCAGAATCTGGCAGCTACTGAGGTCGCCGACGATCCTTGTCGCCAGGTCCACCGCCACCGAGCTGACAGAAAGGGCACTCTTGCTGATCCCTGTTTCCTCCCGAACCCGCCTACCGGTTCGAATAGCATGCTGGAATAAAATGCGCAAGGGTAGATTCACCATTCGGGCTTTTTCAGCAGCTTTCAGGGCACGCCCCACCTGACCTAAGACCTCAAATTCACCGATAATCATCGAGTCGAGGCCACTGGCTACGCGAACTAGGTGCCCAAAGACTGTTTCATCCTTATAGCGGTAGATATGAGGGAGCAACTCTGCATCGGAGACATTCCCACTAGCCTTTAAGAAGTCGATGCTAGCTTCTTCGGCGGAATGGTCATCGTCACCCGCGGCGTAGACTTCGGTTCGGTTACATGTGGAAAGGATAATGCCATGAGATACCTGGTGACGGAGTAGTAATAGACTATCCTGAAGCCGCGGTGTGCTGATAGTCAGCTTCTCAAGGAACCTGATCGGCGTGGTGCTATAATTTACGCCTACTACGCTAACATGCATATCGGCTAGCTCCACCTCATGCTTTCGTCCGTCTCAGCCTCTCCAGATTAGTGAGCAGGGCGGCCTTGGCTTTCTCACTCTGACCGGCCCGCAGCATCTCAAGCAGCACATCTAGGTCTATGGCTTCCTGCCAGCTATCACCATCGACCTTAACCCCCTGCCTCTTCAGCTCGGAGCGAACCTCGTCAATCAGGAGAGCCAGGGAGATGTATTCGGCTCCAAATTCCTTCTCCAGCTGGGTTCGGATTCTTCGTGCCAGGGCAGGGCTCTTACCGGCTGTGGAAACAGCGATGGTAATAGCACCGCGACGCAGATACGAGGGAACGATAAAATCAGAGTGCTCCGGGTCATCTACCACATTAACCAGAACCCCCCTTTCCCTCGCCTCCTCAGCCACTTTGCGATTTATCTCACCATTATCAGTTGCGGCAATAGCGATGAAGGCTCCTTGTAGGTCTCCGCTGTCATATTCCCTATGCAATATATGTATTGTCCCCTTCTCTGCCATCTGAGTTAGCTCCGGGCAAAGGTCAGGGCTGATAACCTCAACATCGGCCTCATGCTCAAGAAGTGCCCCTACCTTGCGCAGGGCAACCGGGCCACCGCCCACCACCACGCATCTCTTCCCGCTGATGCCCAGGAAAATCGGGTAATAGGGGGATATATGGTTGCCTCTTCTCATAATAAGTATTTTACCCTCGTCTTTTTGAGTTCTTTGACGCTGAACAGGAGGACATATTCATCAAGCCCGGTCTCTCGGGAAACTTTATCGGCTATCATCTGGCAGTCCTCTCTGGCATGTCCATGGATCATAGCGAATAGGTTATACGGCCAAAGAGGGCCGGTCTTTCTTTCGTAGCAGTGGCTTACCTCGCGAAGGGCTGCCACTTTTCTGCCTGCTATCTCCACTACCTCCGGCGGAGCTACCCAGCAGGCCATGGCGCTTGCCCTAAAACCGATATTGTTGTGGTCGATGGAAGCGCCGAATCGCCGCATGATGCCACGCTGCTGAAGAGAACGGCAATGAGCCAGAAATTCGTCTACGTCCATCAGCAATCGAGTTGAGCCAATATCAAATGGTCTTGGGACCAATGGCATATCCCCTTGTAGCTCATCGATTACCAGCTTGTCTGTGAGGGAGAGGTCAGCTTTTTGATGAAGAGTACTTGGGGAAGCGATGCCGCTGTCCAGCATTTGTCGGCCGTCTCCCGCCAGGTCAAAGTAGACACCTATCTTGAAAAGCCTTAACGCCGGCAATTCCAACACGACCTCGGGTGCCATAATGGTACTCAATTCCTGTAGCTCGGTCTGCACCTCAGCCCCGGGTGGCAAAGCCAAGGTGAACCAAAGATTGAAATAATGGTCGCGTTCATAACCATGGCTTATCCCCGGATGTTGGCCGATGGCCTGTGCTGCTTGAGCTAACCGATTCTGGGCTACTCTCATTGCTACCAGTGTCGTCCGGTAACCCAGCCTTACAGCTTCTAACACAGGGCCTATCTGGCGGACAGCCCCCTCCCTCTTGAACCTTTCAATGCGCCGTAGCACCTCGTCAGCACCGATACCTAGCCGCTGTCCCAAAACTGAGAAGGGTTCCCGGCTGAGGGGAAAAGCTATCTGTATGGCGTTAAGCAACCTTTTGTCCACATCATCAAAGTGCATTTTCGTCTCTTGCCCTCATTACATTCTTGGCCGCCAGACTTGGCTCATATATGCAGTAAGGCTCAGCCTCAAGATAATCCCCGGTGGTTTCATAGGCCCGAGCCCGACAACCGCCACACAGCCTCTTATACTCACAGAGACCACACTTGCCCTTAATATTGGAGAGGTCTCTCAAATCACGAAACAAGGGGGAATCGCACCAAACTTTTTTAAAGCTTTGCTCTTTTATATCGCCGGCTTCCACATCCAGATATCCGCATCCCTGCACCCTGCCCCGATGAGAGATAAAGCAAAAGCCCACGCCTGCCAGACAGCCCCGGGTGAGAGAGTGCATGGGGTTAGATATGCTGGCAGGTTTCACTTTTTCCATCGGCGACATTCCCTGCAGTCTGGTTTCCCTATCCCGTTGCCTGATCACTCGCAGGTAGTGGGGAACATCGGTCGGCTTAAAGAACATCCTGTCTCCCAGCTCCACCTGTTTATCATAGATCCAGTTCAGGATCTCCTCGTATTCCTGAGGCAGGAGCTCCACCGATTCCAGCCCCTTGCCCCGGCCAGTGGGTACCAGCATAAAGGGATGAAAGGCAACGGCACCTACCTTGAAGGCTAGGCTGAGCAGGTCATCTAGGTAGGGGGCATTTAGCTTGGTAATGGTGCTATTAATCTGGACTTCGATACCTGCCTCACGAGCCCTGGCGATGCCAGCTATTGCCCCTTCGAAGGCACCTGCCTTGCCCCGAAAATTGTCCTGCAGTTCTGGTGTGGGGAAGTCCAGGCTCACCCCAATTCGCGATACCGAAACCTCCTTCAATCTGGCAGCAGTTTCCTTGGTGATGAGCGTCCCATTGGTGCCCATAACTACCCGCAGCCCCTTGCTGACCGCGTATTCAGCAAGGAGAAAAACATCATGCCTCAGCAGCGGCTCTCCACCACTGAGGATCAGAATTGGCCTGCCCACCTCCAGAATCTCGTCGATGAGATGGAAGCAGTCCTCGGTAGAAAGTTCGCCCTGGTACGGGCCGTAAGCCGCTGAGGCTCGGCAGTGGGCACAAAAGAGGTTGCAGCTTCTGGTTATCTCCCAAGCTACCAGTTGTAGTCTGGGGTTTAACACGTCTTTTTGCGCTGAGGGTCCTTCCCGATATATCTCCGCTGTCATGGGACCAGTCCGATTTCCTCATCGCTAAGATAACATGCCGGGTCCTCCGCCCAGACATCGCCAGAAACTGACTCAGCCCGCACCCGCAGGTTACCGTTGCACAGGTCAAGATACTGGCACCGAGCGCAACGACCTTTAAGTAACCCCTTTCGATTCTTAAGCCCCCGCAGCAGCGGCTCTGAGGTATCCATCCAGATGTCGCCAAATTTTCGATGACGCACATTGCCCAGAGAGTAATGCCGCCAGAACTGGTCGGGATGAACATCCCCCAAATCATCAACTGCCCCTATTCTAATTCCTGAGTTGTTGCCGCCATTCCTTTTGAGCAAAGCCAATATGTTATCGGCACGCTGTGTGTCTTGCTCTTTGAGCTTGAGATATAGGTAAACGCCATCGGCGTGGTTATCCACAGTCAGGACTTCCTTCGGGATCCCTCGCCGATGCAGGTCTATAGTGTGCTGGCAAATCATGTCCACGGCTGCCCTGGTCTCTGGGTGGCCAAGGTCCTCTTCCCTTATGCTGTGGCCACGTCCGGAGTAGGCAAGGTGATAGAAACAGACCCGGTCTATATTCTCCCGTTCCACCAGCCGGAAAATGGCAGGTATTTCCCGGTAGTTGGAGCGCGTGATAGTCAGCCTCAAGGAAACCCGCAGTCCTATGTTGACGCAGTTTCTGATGCCCCGGAGGGCTGCCTGAAAAGCGCCCTTTTTGCCGCGAAAGTAGTCATTTGTCATAGCGATGCCATCCAGGCTGATTCCTACCTCAGTGAAGCTGCCTCGGCGAATCCTCTCGGCTACTGACTGAGTGATGAGGGTGCCATTGGTGGAAAGGGCAGGTCTTATCCCTTGCGCCCTAGCAAAGCCGGCTAGCTCAAAGATGTCTTC
>JBHIBU010000025.1:0-11327 GCA_046759245.1 Dehalococcoidia bacterium
TACCAATCCTCAAGGAACTCCTCAAGCACCGGCTTATGGGCGCGGAAGCTTCTCGACCATCCGAGCCCGTTGAACCCCCCCACTAAATCTTGAGGTGGCAAATAAGGACGCATTGAGAACACTAACTCCTTTCAGAAGGTTCGGTTCGTGATGCGGTGCCAAGCCTTGAACCTGCCAGCTTTGAGTTCATCGACAAGATCCTGCTCGCTGGAGATCCGCCTCTGGAAGATGGTGACGCAGCGACCGATGGTGTGCACGGCATGGGCATCGCTGCCACCAACGCCCTTTAACTTGAGCTTGCTCAGCACCTGGGAGCTAAAATTGAGCTCCGTGCTGGTTGCCCCACCATTAAACACCTCCGCAGCATCCACCAGCTTAAAGATATCCCTATTACAGACCTCCTCTATTGTCGGCGCTTTGTTGGGGAACATGTCACCGCGGAAGGGGTGGCAGGCAATCATCGCCCCTCCTTCCCGATCTATCAGCTCTCTTAACTCTCGGGCGCTGCCAATCCTCCAAAAAAGCTGATGCACTCCGAAAATTAGCACCTGACCAACATCGGTGCTCACCTCTACTCCGCCGATCACCAGGATGCCATTCTCCTGGGAAAGGGTCTGGAGAGCCTCCCCTTCCCAGCAAAGATCGTGTTCGGTAATGCATACCCCATCCAGTCCCAATTGCTTTGCTCTTTGCACCAGTTCTTCCGGGTGGAGATAGCTACAGTTTGAGCCAAACCTGGTGTGGGTATGTAGATCGATGATCATGTTTTAGAAAGCCCCTTGCCCGAACTTTTATAGCCTTTTAACGCTGCGCCTAGGTAGTTGCCGAGGAGGGAAAGGTCCTCCGTAGGGAGGTAATGGGGGGCAGCGGCATCGAAGAGCATATTTACGGAAGGTGGCAGCTCTTCGTCTCCCAAATAGAGGATGCAGCCCATAGGGATCTTGGGCAGCGCCAGAAACCTAAAGGCAGCATCGCCGGTTCTGGTCATTGGGGTGCCCCCGATGGCCAGGGAGGCATGGCGGAAGCCCTCGGTATCGTTGCCGAAGGCATCGATCAAAGGGCGCAAGGCCCTATCGGTGAACTTTTGCTCAAAGAGGCGGACATCGGGGAGATAGCGATAGGTAATCCACATACCAGAGGTGGGAGTGCCATCTGCGCTCACTAGGTAGTGCATTAGCAGTATCTCGAGCCACCGTGGGGGAGGGGTGTCGCTTCCGGCCTCTTCCACCTTCGCCTCTGGATAGTGGACGAAGAAGGAGCGATCGAAGAAGGGTATGATGAACCTCCCCTCCTCAAAGCTGGCTCCGCTCATGGAGGCGACAACATAGGGACTGAGCCCCTCCATCTCTTTTCTTGCCTTCCGATAAGCGATGTCAAAGCGCATCTTCAACCGCCTTTGTCAGGTTCCCTTCCAGTATAATATACTGAGCCTGGGGAGGCAAGAAGGCTCTGGGGCACTCTATCGTTTGATTTTTTGTTGCTTTCTGGTATAATATGCTGTGAAATAGCCTTAGAGGGGGAGGAATGGGTTTGAAGTTTTCCAGTAGGTGGCTTATTTACCTGCTGGTCATCGCGGCCCTGGTAGCGGTCTTTTTTGCCTTTTACCCCCGTTCCCCAGAGGTTCCGACTGGCTCCCTTGACAACCTGGTAACACTGACGAGAGAGGGCTCTGTGACGCTGGCGGACGGTACGGAAATAGGAGGGGAGATTGACCGGATCGTGCAGCAGGGAGATACCCTTACCGCCATGGATGGCGATACCTCAATGCTGAAGGCCAATTTTGTAGGAGGCACCCCGGACCTTTACGACTATCTGGTGGCACGCGAGGTGGATATGAGCGTGGTGGCGCTGGATCCACAGGAGGCGGGCGGCTTTAATTGGGGTGGCTTGCTCATCAACCTCCTTCCTTTGCTATTCTTTATTGGTTTGATTTGGTTCATCTTCAGCCGAGCACGGGGGGCCGGTAATCAGGCTATGAGTTTTGGTCGGAGCAAGGCTCGCTTGTTTTCCAGCATCAAGCCCACCATTACCTTCGATGATGTCGCTGGGGTGGATGAGGCCAAGGCCGAGCTTCAGGAGGTGGTGGAGTTTCTCAGCTCCCCTGAGAAGTTCACCGCTTTAGGGGCGCGCATCCCGAGAGGGGTTCTCCTTGTGGGGCCGCCGGGAACGGGGAAGACCCTTTTGGGTCGTGCTGTGGCCGGTGAGGCCGGTGTCCCCTTCTTCTCCATAAGCGGCAGCGAATTTGTGGAGATGTTTGTCGGCGTCGGTGCCTCCAGGGTGAGGGACCTCTTCGACCAGGCGAAACGAAACGCCCCCTGCATTGTTTTTGTCGATGAGATCGACGCTGTGGGGCGCCAGCGGGGGGCGGGGCTGGGCGGCGGTCACGATGAAAGGGAGCAGACCCTGAACCAGATCCTGGTGGAGATGGATGGCTTTGACTCTTTTACCAATGTCATCGTCCTCTCGGCGACCAATCGTCCCGATATCCTCGACCCGGCATTGCTTCGCCCCGGTCGCTTTGACCGCCAGGTGGTGCTGGACCAGCCTGATATTAAGGGTCGAAGGGCGATTCTGGAGGTGCATGTAAAGGGCAAGCCTCTGGAGGATTCTGTTAGCCTGGAGACCGTCGCCAAACAGACGGTGGGATTCAGTGGTGCTGACCTTGCCAATCTGGTGAACGAAGCGGCCATCCTGGCTGCCAGGCGTAATAAGAAGACCATTGGCTTGGTGGAACTGGAGGAATCTATCGACCGGGTGATCGCTGGGCCTGAGAAAAAGAGCAGGATGATAAGCCCCAGGGAGAAGGAGATCACTGCCTATCATGAGGCCGGGCATGCCCTGGTGGCAAAGAAGCTGCCCCATGCCGACCCGGTGCACAAGATCACCATAGTGGCCCGGGGAATGATGGCTGGCTATACCCGATTCCTGCCCACCGAGGATCGCTATCTATGGACCCGATCCCAACTCAACGACAAGCTGGCAAGCATGCTCGCCGGCCACGGCGCTGAGGACCTTATCTTTGGCGAAATGACCACAGGAAGCCACAGTGACATCGAGCAGGCGACAAGGATCGCCCGCAAGATGGTTACTGAGTACGGGATGAGTGAGAAGCTTGGCCCTCGCACCTATGGGCGCAGGGAAGAGCTGATCTTCCTGGGTCGTGAGGTGGCAGAGCAGAAAGACTACAGCGAGGAGACCGCTCGGGAGATCGATGAAGAGGTTCATGCCGTTATCCGACAGGCCTATGAGGTAGCCAAAGACAGCCTTGTTGGGAATAGAGCGAAGCTGGTGCAGATAGCGGAGGTATTGATCGCCAAAGAGACCATAGAGGGCGAGGAACTGGAGACGCTGTTTAACGCCCCCCTTCCTGCCGAGGAATCCACATCGGTCCCCGAGACACAAAACCTCGTCGAGCCCAGATAGCATGTTTGAGGTAGCGGAAGCCCCCATCCTCCGCCGCGTTAAGCCCGAAGGGACCTTCAGGTGCCTAAAAGGGTTGACAAATAGACCTCTCGCTGCCATAATACCCCAAATCTACATTGGGAGGGATAGGTAGAATGCCATCAATATGGTTCTCTATTGTCGCGGGCCTTCTGCTAGTTCTTGTGGGTGTTCTTGCGCTCACAGCGGGCCAACCCGTAGCTGTTCCCCTTTGGTACTCAATCCCGATGATTGTCATAGGGCTCATAGGCTTTGTAGTCGGCATTATCGATAGACGAAGAATAGGGTAATAGCGTAGGCTAGAAAAGCTGACCGAGCGAGACAAGCAGCCAGCCGATGCTGCCACATATAGGGAAGGTCAACACCCAGGCGAGGACGATATTTCCGGCAACGCCCCAGCGCACTGCTGAGAGGCGTTTGGTGGTGCCCACTCCCATGATCGATGAGCTGATGCAATGGGTGGTGCTCACCGGGATGCCCAAGGCTGAAGCGATCTCTATCACCGCCGCCGCCGAGCTTTCAGCAGCAAATCCATGAACCGGGCGTAAGGCGGTGATCCTTATGCCTACGGTTCTGATAACGCGCCATCCGCCAAAGGCGGTGCCCAAAGCGATGGCGGTTGCGGAGAGGGCTATGACCCAGAGGGGAATATGAAACTCGGCCCCGGTGTGTATCATCAATGCCATGGCGATGATGCCTATGGGCATCTGACCGTCGTTCTTGCCATGGCTATAGGCCATGAAGGCGGCGGAAAGGATCTGCAACCGGCCGAAGAGACCTTCCACCCTGAGCGGGGCCGTGAGCCGCAGGATCCACATCAGGGCGACCATCACCAATAGCCCCCCGGCGAAGCCCAGGGCCGGGGCGATAGCCACCGAGGCGAGCACCCTGCTGAAAGTACCCCAAACAATGGCCACGGTTCCCGCCGCTGCGATACCGGCGCCAACAAGCCCGGCGATAAAGCTATGGCTTATACTTACCGGAAGGCCGAGGCGCGTTGCCACCAGGCCCCAGATGATGACTGCAGCCAGGGCGGCAAGCATAAAGTCATAGCCGATCAAGTCCGGGTCGACGATGCCCTTGCCGATGGTTATGGCTACTGCCAGGCCTGTGGCTGCCCCGGCAAAATTTAAAATAGCAGCCATGATCACGGCGCGAAGGGGGGAGAGAACGCGGGTGCCGATTACAGTGGCGATGGCATTGGCGGCGTCATTGAAACCATTGATAATGGCAAAGCCGATGGCAAAGATAATGACCAGGATGAAGAGGGCAGGCTCAGGCACGCTTAATCATTACCCCTTCGAGAACATTGGCAATGTCCTCGCAGCTGTCTGTGGCGTTCTCCATGTGCTCATATATCTCCCGCCATTTGATCACCTCAGCGATATCCACCTGATGGTCAAAAAGCTCCCCCAGTGCAGAGCGCATCACAGTGTCAGCCTCGTTCTCCAGTCGATTTATCTCGATAAGGTGCCCCGGGATTTGGTCTAGTTGTTTGCGGTGGCGCAATCGGGGTATCGCTTTGCTAACTTCGGAGGTCACTCTAACTAGGATATCTGCTAATTCCTTCGCCCTTTCTGTAGGTTGGCTAACGTTATAGAGGATTAGGGCCACAGCGGCGCCCTCCATAAAGTCCATCACATCGTCCATGAGATGGGCAAGCTGGGCGATGTCCTCCCTGTCCATGGGGGTGACAAAGGTGGCGTGTAATTGGGCAATGATGCGGTGGGTGATGTTGTCCCCATGGTGCTCCAGCTCGGTAATCTGCCTCACCCTCTCCTCGACATCCTCCCAATTTTCGAAAAGTTGGGCAAGGAGCTGAGCTGCCCTTACTAGGTTTCGAGCGCTCTCCTCAAAGAGGTCGAAGAACTTCTCCTCCCTGGGGATAAAAGGGAATCTAACCAAGTTGCGCCCTCCTCTTGTATCAGCCTAAATTAGCAGACAGGGGGCCAGTTGTCAATAGAATTCCCCTTGGGCTGGCATTCTGGTATAATTGTCGAAGATGGCGAAAAGGTTTGAGGTCATCGATCATACAGCCGATATTGGCATCGCCGCCTATGGGTCAGACCTGAAGAAGGCCTTCGCCAATGCGGCCTATGCCATGTTTAGCCTGATGGTGGACCTAAGGGGTGTGGGTGGCGCTCTTTGCCACGAGGTTGAGGTAATGGCGGAGAATCAAGAGGACCTCCTTGTGGCCTGGCTCAACGAGCTGATCTATCTTTTCGAGGTGGAGGGCATCCTTTTTAAGAGGTTTAGGGTTGGTGAACTCACCGAGACCAGGCTTAGCTCGAGGTGCTATGGAGAGGGGGTCGATCCTGTGCGTCATCGGATAAAGATGGCGATTAAGGCAGCCACCTACCATATGCTCAAGGTGGAAAAGGGGGATGGCTTTAGGGTTCAGGTGCTCTTTGATATTTAGGAGGTGAAGGCGATGCCGCGTTGGGGGGGGACGCTAAAGAGGGTGGACGATTATCGCTGGGAGATCCCGAAGAGCTATAAGGTGGGGATGACCGTGCCTGGGCTTATCTATGCCGATGAGCTCATGCTGGAGCATATTAGGGAGGAGGAGGCCCTGGAGCAGGTAGCCAACGTTGCTTTCCTGCCCGGGATCGTCTCCCGGTCGCTGGCTATGCCCGACATCCACTGGGGCTACGGTTTCCCCATCGGGGGCGTGGCCGCCACCAGGGTCGAGGATGGCGTGATCTCCCCGGGTGGGGTCGGCTTTGACATCAATTGCGGGGTGCGCCTGCTTCGCACCAACCTCAGCGAGGAGAAGGTCAGCCCCGAGATCGATAAGCTGGTCACTGCCCTGTTTCATGCCGTTCCTTCAGGGGTGGGCTCCCAGGGGAAGCTAAAGCTGGACCAGAAGGAGATAGACAAGGTTCTGGTCAACGGCGCCAGATGGGCGGTGGAGAAGGGATACGGGGAGGCGAGGGACCTGGAGGTCACCGAAGAGAAGGGCAGCATGCGGGGCGCCGACGCCGGGTGTGTGAGCGTCAAGGCGAAGCAGCGAGGAAGCCCCCAGCTAGGAACGCTGGGCGCAGGGAACCATTTCTTGGAGGTTCAGGTGGTGGAGGAGATCTATGAGCCTGCTATGGCTGCGGCCATGGGGATTGAAAGGCTGGGTCAGGTGCTCCTCCTCATCCATACCGGGTCGCGGGGGCTGGGTCACCAGGTTTGCACCGACTATCTAGCGACAATGGGGGCGGCGGTGCAAAAGTACGAGATCAGACTCCCTGACCGCCAGCTTGCCTGTGCCCCGGTGAAGTCTGCGGAGGGGCAGGCCTACTTTGCTGGCATGGCCTGCGCCGCCAACTATGCCTGGGCCAACCGTCAGTGCATCACTCATTGGGCCAGGGAGTCCTTTGTCCAGGTGTTTGGCAGGAGCCTCGGCGAACTGGGCCTGGAGATGGTCTACGATGTGGCCCACAATATCGCCAAGATGGAGGAGCACGAGGTAAATGGGAAAAGGCTTCCCCTTTGCGTCCATCGCAAAGGGGCCACCAGCGCCTTCCCCGCAGGATATCGAGATGTGCCTCGCATATATAGTGAGATCGGGCAGCCTGTGCTCATCCCCGGCGATATGGGGCGTTATTCCTACGTTTTAGTGGGTACAGATAAGGCCATGGTGGAGACCTTTGGTTCCACCTGCCATGGCGCAGGGAGGGTTCAGAGTCGCTCCGCAGCAAAGCGCAGCCTGCGCGGCGCTGATGTCGCCAGAGGGCTCGCTGAGAAGGGGATCACGGTCAAGACGGGGAACATATCCTCCCTCGCCGAGGAGGCGTCGCAGGCCTACAAAGATGTCGCCCAGGTGGTGGAGGTAACCCATAGAGCCGGGATCTCCCTCAAGGTGGCTAAAGCAAGACCCATAGGTGTGGTCAAAGGCTAGGCCCTCTAACCCTTTTTCAATCTGCCTCTCATGTGCCCACTGCCGAGCAGCCGGATAGGCTCAATGTCGCCATCGAAAGGTTTATCGTCGGTCTTACCCCATAGCGATCGTTCCGTTGACAACGGGGAAGCGAGGGTGATAAACTGGGCAAAGCTCCCGTTTGAGGCTTTGTTTCGGGTTGTTGCCACCTTGCGCTGGGGAGGTTTTCCATGTTTGACCAGGATAGGCTGGAGGAGATCGAGAGGAGGAGGAGGCAATGGGAGGAAAGGACTCTAAAGCCGTCTTTGGAGAGATTCGGGGTGGAGGAGAGCCCACAGAGATTCTATACCCCCCTGGATATCGAAGATCACGATTTTCTGGAGAAGGTGGGGTTTCCCGGGGAATATCCCTTCGCTGCCGGTATCTATGCTACCCCCATGCCTGCGCTGTCCATACTTGGCGCTGCCCCTACTGAATTAGTCAGGGCTGGAATGTATTCTGGGTATGGAACCGCTGAAGATACTAGGGATTACTATAACTACATGAGGGAACGCGGTCGTCCTGGCGGCCCCAACATCGCCTTCGATCTTCCTACCCAGTGCGGCTACGACTCCGATGACCCTATGGCCTGTGGCGAGGTGGGAAAGGTTGGGGTAGCCGTGGATACGCTGAGGGATATGGAGGTCATCTACGAGGCCTTTGTCGGCGATCATGACCTCGACCGGAGCGCCTCCAACTTTACTATAAACGCCCCGTGCAACATCATCCTTGCCATGTATTTCGCCCTTGCCCAGAGGAGGGGCATCCCCCTCTATAAACTTAGGGGGACACCACAAAACGACATCCTAAAGGAGTACGTCGCCCGAGGAACCTATATCTTCCCCCCCAAGCCCTCGATGCGGCTGATCAGAGACACCATCACCCATTGCACCGAGCACGCCAAGCTGATGAACACCATCAGTATCTGTGGCTATCACATGAGGGAGGCCGGTGCCACCGGTCCCCAGGTTTTGGCCTTTACCTTCTCTAACGCTATAGCCTATGTCCAGGTAGGGATAGACGCCGGGCTCGATGTGGATACCTTCGTCCCTCGCTTCACCTTCCTCAACTTCGGTGGGGGCATGGAGCTTTTCAAGGAGATTGCCCTGCAAAGGGCGGCGCGGCGGATGTGGGCCAGGATCATGAGGGACCGCTTTGGCTCCGAGAATCCCAGGTGTTGGATATTGCGCCAACCGGCCGCCGCCGCTACCGGGGAGGTGAGCAAAACGGTACAGCGACCCCTCAACAACTTCATCAGGTCGGTGGTTGGCGGTGTGGCCTCTTGTCTTTCCGGAGGAGGTCCTTTCACTGGGTTCCCCTACGATGAACCCCTGGGGCTGGGGCATAGCAGGGAAGGCTGGCAGCTAAATATAGATGCGATGAGGATCCTGCTTCACGAGGCAGAGCTTTGTGAGGTCAGCGACCCCTTGGCTGGTTCCTATTATGTGGAGTCTCTCACCGACCAGATCGAGGAGGAGGCCTGGAGGGAGATGGAGAGGATCGAGGCCATAGGTGGCGCCGTCGCTGCTATAGAGAAGGGTTATATGCAGCAGGAGATCGCCAAGAGCGCCTATCGGTTCCAGAGGGAGGTGGAGAGCAGGGAGAGGGTCATTGTTGGCGTAAATCGTTTCCTCGGGGAGCATGAGCTGGAGGTTGCCACCACCAGGCTGGTGGAGCACCCCTATGATCCGGTGAGGAGGGCTGAGGCTGAGGAGAAGCAGATAGCGAACCTGGCAAGGGTGAAGAGGGAAAGGGATAACGAGAAGGTTAAGGCATGCCTCAAGCGGCTGGAGGAGGCAGCCAGGGATGAGAGCCTGAATACGATACCCCCGATTCTGGAGGCGGTGAAAACCTATGCCACTCTGGGGGAGATGTGCCGCGTTCTAAGGGATGTATTCGGGGAATACCAGGCCTATAACGCGGTGGCCTAGCTTGGTGGTGGGGCTGATGGGATACAGAGGCGGCACCAGAGGCAGGGTTTGGCTCAGGCGAGGGACAGAATAGAGAGGAGCGATGGATAGCGGGCTAATTGACGGCGCAGTTCTGGCGGGGATGGGTGTGACCATTGTCTTCGCCACCCTGGTCATCCTAATGGCGGTGATCTTGCTCATGGGCAGGGTCTTTCCGGAGAAGGGCCCGGGGCCGTTTCCCCCAGCGGAAGGGACGGAATCAGTCGTTTCCGAGGAAGGCGAAGGCCCCCCCGAGGGGGAGGTGGTGGCGGCCATTGCGCTGGCCCTGAGCCTGGCGCAACCGGAGTCAGGTCGGCTGGGGCTAAGGATGGGTGCCCCGTCAGCACGCCGAACGAACCTCTGGGCAATCTATGGCAGACAGCAAATCATGGACTCTAGGGGAAGGGCGAGACAGCAGTGGTAAAGAGCTTCAGGCTGGTGATCAACGATAGGCAATATACAGTAGAGATAGGCGACCTAGCTCATTCACCGCTAACGGTGGTGGTCAACGGCGAGACCTACAAGGTCGATGTGCAGGGGCAGCTCATCGGCTCCGCTAAGCCGGCAACCTCAGTGGTGAGGGAGGCCGGGCCGGAGCGGAAAGTGGTTGATCCTCCGCTAGCCCCGAGGCCCAGGGTCGAGGCTGTTGCCGGTGCTGTGACCGCACCCTTGCCGGGCAAGGTGCTGGAGATCAAGGTGAAGGAGGGCGATCGGGTTAAAACGGGGGACGTGCTCTTTGTCGCTGAGTCCATGAAGATGGAGATCACCATACCAGCGCCCGGGGATGGCGTAATCAAAGCCATCCGGGTGGCGGTGGGGCAAACGGTGAGGCAGGGAGAGGTTCTGGCTGATATGGAGTAGGGAGCAGCCAAAGAAGTGGACTGGTCAAGCCTCCTCGAGGGGTTCAAAGCTTTAGCTGATGACCCAGGCACCCTGATTATGTTGGTCATCGGTGGCGTGCTTATTTATTTGGGCATCGCCAGGAAGTTTGAACCCCTTATCCTTATCGGGATCGGTGTCGGGATAATCTTGGCCAACCTGCCTCTGGCAGAGCTGGTCAAGCCAGCCACCGATGCGGAAACGGGCGGTCTTCTCTGGTATTTCCAAGAATATCTCCTGGCCACCGAGATCATACCTTTGCTCATCTTCCTCGGCCTGGGGGCGCTCACCGATTTTGAGCCCATGCTCTCAAACCCGCGCACCATTCTCCTGGGTGCTGCTGCCCAGCTGGGCGTGTTCATAGCCCTGCTCGGGGCGATAGCCCTTGACTTCGACCTGCGGGGGGCGGCATCCATAGCCATAATCGGCGGGGCGGATGGGCCTACCACCATCTATGTGGCGACAAAGATGCAGGAGATGGGGGGGCCCTTAATCCTGGGGGCGGTGGCGGTAGCCGCCTATTCCTACATGGCTCTGGTTCCCGTCATCCAGCCACCCATAATCAGGCTCCTCACCACCAAGGAGGAGAGAAGGGTGAGGATGCCCTACACCTTTCGCCCGGTCTCCAGAAGGACAAAGATCATCTTCCCCATAGCTTTGGCCATTGTCGGCGGTATAATAGTCCCCAGGGCAGTACCCCTTCTCGGCATGTTGGCCTTCGGTAACCTCCTCCGTGAGTCTGGCGTGGTGGAGCGCCTGTCCAGCACCGCCCAAAATGAATTGATGAACATCGTTACCATCCTCCTCGGGCTCACCGTGGGTTCGACCATGCCGGCGGCAATATTCCTCCAGTGGGGAACTATACAGATCTTCCTGCTGGGGCTCATCGCCTTTGGCTTCTCCACCGCCGGTGGCGTACTCCTCGGCAAGCTGATGTACCGTTTATCGGGAAAGAGGATAAACCCGATCATCGGTGCCGCCGGGGTATCGGCCGTTCCCATGGCCGCCAGGGTTGCCCAGTCGGAAGCCAGCCGGGAGGACCCAGAGAACTTTCTGCTGATGCACGCCATGGGCCCGAACGTGGCTGGTGTTATTGGCACGGCCACGGTGGCAGGGGTGCTGATAGCCCTGGTGCCCGGGATGATAGGTTA
>JBHIBU010000026.1:0-11111 GCA_046759245.1 Dehalococcoidia bacterium
TGAGGTCATCGATTCCGCCCGGCGCAGCCTCTGGTGATAGCCCAGGGCGAAGCGGTGCGCCTCATCTCGGATGCGCTGCACCAGATAGAGCGCCGGCGATGTGCGGGGGAGGAGGATGGGCTCTGCGATCTCTGGCCTGAAAAGCTCCTCCTGCTCCTTGGCCAGGGCGGCGATGGGGATGAAGTCAACCTCCATCTCCCTCATCGCATCCAGGGCGGCGTTGAGGTGCCCCCTCCCGCCATCGATGAGGACAAGGTCGGGGACTATGGCCCAGGCGCCCCCCTCGCCCTTGAAGCCACCAGCCCTCTTGAAGCGCCGCCTCAAGACCTCCTGGATCATAGCGTAGTCGTCGGCGCCCTCCACCGTCTTTATCTTGAAGCGGCGGTAGTGGGCTGGCTTGGGCTGCCCCTCCTCGAATATCACCATGCTCCCCACCGCAGAGGTCCCCCCGATGTCTGAAATGTCGTAGCACTCCACTCGCTTCGGCGCCTGGGGCAGATGGAGCTTGCGCCTCAGCTCCTCGAGGGCGGCAGCAGTGGTATCGGGGTCGGCGAGCCACTTGATCATCATCTGTTCCAGACCCTGGCGAGCATTCTCCGCCACCATTTCCACAAGCTTTTTCCTCTCCCCGCGCCGGGGCACCCGAAGGGCGACCCTGGCCCCCCTTTTGCTTTCCAGCCACTTCTCCAGGATGGGCAGGTCCTGCGGCGGATGCTGAAGCAGGATCAGAGGCGGAATATAGGTTGCTGAGTCGTAAAACTGGTTCAAAAAGCTGGTCATTATCTGGCTGGGCTGCTCATCCTGAGCCCCCTGCAAAATGAACTGGTCGCGTTCGATGAGCTTGCCATTGCGGATGAAGAACACCTCCACATAGGCCTGGTCTTTGTTCTGAGCCAGGGCGATAACATCCTGGTCTCCCATCGCCGCTGAGGAGATCTTCTGGCGCTCGGTCACCCTCTCCACGGCGTGGATCTGATCGCGCAGTACAGCAGCCCTCTCGAACTCAAGCCTCTGCGATGCCTCCTCCATCTTTCGTTCCAGACCCTTAACCACCACCTCCTGCTTTCCTTCCAGGAACATGATCACCTGATCGATGATGTCTCGATAATCCTCCTTGGAAACTGCCCCGATGCAGGGGCCGGCGCAGCGATGGATGTCATACTCCAGGCAGGGTCTGCGGTCGGTTCCCGTGATCGCCTTCCTGCAGGAGCGGAAGGGGAAGAGCTTCTTCACCAGATCGAGGGTCTTTCTAACGGAGCCGGCGTTGGCAAAGGGGCCGAAGTAGCGGCTTCCATCCCCCTCGAAGCGCCTGGTGATATGAACCCTGGGCCAGTCATCGTGAACATCGATCTTGAGATAGGGGTAGGTCTTGTCGTCCTTGAGGCGCACATTATAGCGGGGTCGATGTCTCTTGATCAGGTTGCACTCCAGGATGAGCGCCTCCTGCTCCGAATCGGTGACAAAAAATTCGAATTCGCTCACCCGAGCTATCATCCTCTGCATCTTTGGGTAGAGCCCATAGGAAGCGGTAAAATAGCTCCTCACTCTGTTGTGCAGGTTGGCGCCCTTGCCCACATAGAGCACATTGCCCGAGGCGTCCCTAAAAAGATAGACGCCTGGCTTGGTGGGCAATGCATTGAGCTGTTCTTCGAAGCGCCTCTTTTCCACAACAATACCCTTATCCCAGTAAAAAGGTGAGCACAATGAGGATGACAAGGATGGCCCCAGTGAGGATGGCAATTTTTCGCAACTCGACGGCGACATATTGGTATCGAGGGGTAACTGGTCGTGTCGAAGGACGAGGCTGAGGCAGCGGAGGGGCAATAGGTTCAGGGGTAACTGAGGGACTATGGGGAGGAACGCCGGCAGGTTTATCAGGTGTAGCCACAGCGTGCCTTTGCGGCGCCCGCGACCTCTTTTTGCGTTTCCTCTCTTTGCCGACCTCAGCCTGCCTTGAGGCGACGCGATGAGATTTCCGAGGCATCGTCTCTCCCCGTCGTTATTTATTTTGTGCCAATGCCTTCGAGCGGGCAGGGCTAATCCTTGGCTCTGGGATGTGCCTTCTCATAGGCATGGCGCACATGCTCGCTGGTGAGGTGGGTATAGACCTGGGTGGAGGAGATATTGGCATGCCCCAAGAGCTCCTGGACCGCTCTCAAGTCCGCCCCACCGCTCAACATATGGGTGGCGAAGCTATGGCGAAGGGTATGGGGGGTGACCTCCGTTTTTATGCCTGCTGCTTTGGCATAGGCTTTCAGGATAAGCCAAAAGCCCTGCCTGGTGAGTCGCTCGCCGCGGCGGTTCAGGAACAAAGCCTCCGCTTCCTTATTGTGCAGAAGCAATGGGTGAGCCTCTGTCAGATATTCCTCAAGAGCCTCCACTGCCCCTCCATGGATGGGGATGATTCGCTCCTTGGATCCCTTTCCGAAGCAGCGCACAAAACCGGCTCCGAGGTTTAGATCGCTCGTGTTCATGGAGACAAGCTCGCTTACCCGCATTCCCCCGGCGTAGAGCAGCTCCAGCATCGCCTTGTCCCGTTTTGCCTCCGGGGAGGAAAGCTTGGCGGGCTCCTCCAGCAGCGCTTCAACCTCGGCGGCGGAGAGCGGTTTTGGCAAAGACTTGCCCACCTTCGGCGAACTCAGGTTCTCCGTAGGGTCGCTGCGCAGAGCACCCTCGGCAACCAGGAAATCGAAAAAGGATTTTACCGCAGCTACCTTGCGAGCTACAGTAGCCGGGGCGTAGTTCCTCTCCTTGAGGTTGAGGATATAGCTTATTAGAAGATTGCGATCGACAGCGGACCACTGAGGGTCATAACCTTGCACCATGGCCAGTTCCTCAACAAAATCGGCGAGCTGAGAAAGGTCGTTACTGTAGGCATAGGTGGTATTTGGGGAGAAGCCTTTTTCAATAGAGAGGTGATTCAAGAAACTCTGGATCTCCTGCTGCATTGCCATCTCCTTTATTAAATTGAGAACGGAGGGTATTCTAACATAATCTTACAAAAAATGCACTAGAAATCGAACTCAGCTTTTTCGCTAAAAGTTTCCTTGACACAATCTCTAAATCACAGTAGAATATCAGGGCTTAAGAGAAAATGATTGAGATAGGCATTGACCCCATTCTTTTTAATATAGGGCCTTTTGCCCTCGGTTGGCACGGGGTTTTCGTCATTTTGGCAGTCATCGTAGGGATTGCGGTGTCGCTGGGTTTGGCGAGAGGTGATGGTATTGATAGGAGCATCATCTACGGCATTGCGCCCTGGGCAATTCTTGGCGGGATTGTGGGGGCCAGGCTTTTTCATGTCCTGGACTATCTCGCCGTTTACGCTAATGATCCTATGGCGATGCTTAGATTTTGGGAGGGGGGTTTATCCATCTTTGGGGCCATCCTCGGCGGGACGCTAGCTGGGGTAATATATGCCAGGGTGAGCGGTCT
This sequence comes from Dehalococcoidia bacterium, assembly GCA_046759245.1. Lineage (GTDB taxonomy): Bacteria > Chloroflexota > Dehalococcoidia > E44-bin15 > E44-bin15 > JBHIBU01. The sequence goes on from JBHIBU010000026.1 coordinate 3,436, forward strand.
TTCCTTAGGGCATCTAGTAGACCTCGTCGCCCCTGGATTGATCCTGGCCCAGGCTGTGGGCAGGATCGGGTGCATCCTAAATGGCGATGCCTATGGCATGCCCACCGACCTTCCCTGGGCTTTTGTCTACACCCATCCCAATGCTGCCGCCACCACCCTTTTGGGAGTGGCAGGGCACCCGTCTCCGGTTTACGAGATCATATGGGACCTCTTGGTTTTCGCTGTGCTTTGGAGGCTGAGAGGGCGGATCAGGCCGGAGGGCTCCCTATTCTTGGTCTACCTCTCCCTATACGCTTTTGGGCGCTTCTTCATCGAGTTCACCCGTGCCTTGCCACAAGCACAATATCAGATAAATGTGGGTGTGTTACATGAGGCGCATATCATTGCTCTCCTGGTGCTGGCGGTTTGTGTTCCCCTACTTATCTCGAGGATGCGGCGGCCAGGGGCTTCGGCTCAGCCTTCGGTGGCGGGGGAGGACTAGTTAGGGCGCTGGGGCGAAATCCAGGATGTTTAGCTGGAGCATCTCCTGTCCCCGCCAACGGTCGACCTCCAGGTTATAGACGATGTCCAGGTGTGGGGTGGCCTCGTCGATTAAATGGCCCATTCTGAAAGCGACGCCGTCCCAGGTTACACTGCCCTCCCTTAGCTTCAGCCTTAGGTGTTCCCCTCCAGCGCCCACACTGCGATACTCCATCACATTCACTCCCCTACTGAGGAAGGTAGGAGGGGGATTGGCACATCCGAAGGGGGCCAGTTGCTGCATCGTCTGGAAGGCTCTCCCCTGGAGGGAGGAAAGAGGAAGCTCGGCATCGATGGGGATGAGGGGGCGAAGGTCGAGGTCGGTCAGCTGGCTGGCAGCAATCTCAGCTAGGCGCTGCTGAAGGTGGATAAGGTTCTCGGTGGGGACGGTGAATCCCGCCGCCATGGGGTGCCCCCCAAAGCGAGACAAGAGATCACTGCACTGGGTGAGGGCGGCAATGATGTCGAACTCGGGGATGCTGCGAGAGCTCCCCCTGCTCGATTCCTTGCCCAGCTCGAAGACGACAATGGGGCGGTAGAACTCATCCACCAATCTACCGGCAACCACACCCACCACAGCGGAAGGGTAGTCCTCGCTACCGACCATCAGGAAGGGGGAATCGGTGCCCATGGCAATTAGCTTTTCCCTGGCCTTAGCCAGAACCGTCTCAGTGAGTCTTTGCCGCTCGGCATTTCTTCTCTCCAGCAGATTGGCCAGCCTTTGCGCCTCCTCGGGGGAGCTGGTCGCTAGCAGATCATAGCTGATAATGGCGTGATCGAGCCTGCCCGCCGCATTGAGCCTGGGCCCCAGAATCCAGGAGATGGTCTCCGGGGCAATGCTGCCCAGGGATATGCCGGCGCATCGCAGCATCTCCCTTAATCCCAATCGGTTGGCACTGTTTAACACCTCAAGGCCTCGCTTTACCAGGTAACGATTTTCGCCGAGGAGGGGAGCCATGTCGGCCACCGTTCCTAAGGCAACCAGATCCAAAAGCTGGTCTAAATCCCTTTCTTTGCCTATGGATTCAAGCAATCCCTGGAGGAGCTTAAAGGCAACGCCAACGCCGGCGAGACCGGGGAAGGGATAAAGGGAGTCGGCCCGCTTGGGATCGATTGTGGCTAGGGCTGGGGGCATTCTCTGGGGAACGGTGTGATGGTCGGTGATCACGATGTCAAGCCCTCTGCTTTGCGCCCCTTCCACCTCAGGAGCGGCGCTGATGCCGCAATCCACGGTGATCACCAAGGTAACCCCTTCTCTATAGAGGCTTTCCAGGGCGGCGTGGTTGAGACCATAGCCCTCCTCAATACGGTGAGGGATATAGGGCATTGCTCTCCCGCCAAGGGAGGAGAGGCCCTGGGTGAGGAGAGCGGTGGCGGTGATGCCATCTGCATCGAAGTCTCCATATATGGCGATGGTCTCGCCAGAAAGCAAGGCGCGATAGGTCCTGGCTACTGCCTTTTCCATATCGGGGAGAAGGAAGGGATCGCCAAGGAGGCGCTCATCTGCGGCGAGGAAGGCCTCGGCCTGGGCTGGATCGGCGATGCCGCGGTTATAGAGGAGCTGAGCCAATAGGGGAGTGATATCCCTTACCCCAGCGAACTGCTCCGCTGGAGATGGCATTTGCCAGCGGCAATGATGCATGCCCTGCCCCTTCTAGGTCTCGGTGTAGCGGCGGAAGATGAGCGCTGAGTTATGCCCGCCGAAGCCAAAGGAATTGGTCAGTGCCACATTTACCTTTGCCTGGCGAGCCACGTTGGGCACATAATCGAGGTCGCATTCCGGGTCTGGGTGGGTGAGATTTATCGTCGGTGGAATGACCCCGTGCTGGATGGTAAGGACGCATATTGCTGCCTCAATGGCTCCGGCGGCACCCAAGAGGTGCCCCAGCATCGACTTTGTAGCGCTAACGGGGATACGGTAGGCGTCGCCGCCAAAGACGGTCTTTAGCGCTATGGTTTCATGCTTATCGTTTAAGGGGGTGGATGTGCCATGGGCGTTGATGTAGTCGATATCCCCGGGCTCTAGCCCTGCCTTCTTGAGGGCAATTCTCATCGCTCGCACGCCCCCTTCCGCCCCCTCCGGCGGTTGGGTGATATGGTAGGCATCTCCGGTGGCACCATAGCCCACAACCTCGGCTAGAATGGGCGCGCCCCGCTTTAGGGCGAAGGGGAGGCTCTCCAGGATAAGGATGGCTGCACCTTCACCGAGGACAAAGCCATCGCGCTCGGCATCGAAGGGGCGGGAGGCCTTTTGCGGCTCGTGGTTCCTTGTGGAAATAGCCCTTGCCGCATTGAAGGCGGCAATGGTCAACGGGATTATCTGAGCCTCGGTGCCACCAGCGATCATTGCTTGAGTATCGCCCCGACTGATAGTCTCAAAGGAGACCCCTATGGCGTCGGAGCCACTGGCACAGGAGGAGGTGATGCAGAAGTTGGGCCCCTTTGCCCCGACCAAAATAGCAACCTGCCCCGCAGCCATGTCGGCGATCATCATCGGGGTCAGAAAGGGGCTGATCCTAGCGGGACCCTTTTCCATCAATATCTGGAACTGGCTTAGAAGGATATTGAGCCCGCCAAAACCGGCGCCGATTATTACACCGATCTCTTCAGCATTTGAGGCATCTATTTTCAATCCAGCCTGCTTTACCGCCTCCAGGGAGGCCGCCACTGCGAATTGGACGAAGCGATCTGAACGACGCGCCTCCTTGTGCTCAAGGTAGAGACTGGGGTCGAAATTCTTCACCTCGGCGGCAAACCTGGTCTCAAAGGGTTCAGGGTCGAAAAGGGTGATATAGTCCACCCCCGAGCTTCCAGAGACCAGACCTTGCCATGTCGATGGCACATCGAGCCCTAAGGGGCTCACTATCCCGAGACCGGTAACTACAACTCTATTGCCCAAGGGACTCCCCTCCTTTTGATCTGAGATAATTTTTATCAGTATATCACATCGGAGGCTAAAGTCACTACTATACGCCGCAAACGGGCTTGAGCTATACCCCAAAGGAATGTCTCACCCCATAGGGTAGGAACATCGTGGCAAAGGAGGCTGCGACAAGCCACCCCTTTCAGCTTGACCCTCAAAAGTTTATAATAGTGGGAGCAAACGGGAGGTCAATGCGACGGTAAGGAAGGATGGATGGGGACGCAGAGGAAAAGCGCCACCGTAGCCCTGGAGACCTTGGGCTGCAAGCTCAATCAGGCGGAGAGCGAGTCTCTGGCGAGGCAATTTGCTGAGGCAGGGTATAGGCTGGTCCAGCCCTCAGATGGCGCCGACATCTACATCCTCAACACGTGCACGGTGACCCACATCGCCGACCGCAAGTCCCGCCATCTCTTGAGATTGGCTCAGCGGAGAAATCCCAACGCCCTTGTCATAGCCACCGGTTGCTATGCTGAGAGAGCACCCGAGGAGCTTGCCTGTGTGGAGGCCGTTGACATTGTGCTTGGCAACGAGGAAAAGGCTCATCTTCTCCAGGTTTTTGGGAGAGCCATGGCCAGTCCTACATCGGCGCTTGGCCCTTCCCCGATGCTGCGCACTCGCAGCCTGGTCAAAATCCAGGAGGGCTGTAACCAGTTTTGCTCTTACTGCATCGTGCCCCTGGTCAGGGGTCAGGGGCGCAGGTTGCCCACGGGTGAGGTGGTTGCTGAGGTCAGGGCCAGGGTGGGCCTGGGTTACCGGGAGGTCATATTAACAGGGACCCAAATTGGAGCCTATAGGCCAAGCCTGGAGCTCCTCGTCCAACGCATCCTTGCTGAAACTGATGTAGCGCGATTGCGCCTTTCCTCGTTGCAGCCTCAAGAGCTCACCCCAGAGCTCATTTCCCTTTGGGCCGATGAGCGGCTCTGTCGCCATCTTCACCTCCCCCTCCAGAGCGGCAGCGATCCGGTGCTGGGGCGAATGAGGCGGCGGTATTCGGTGGCTGATTATGAACGGGCGGTGGCTATGTTTCGAGGGGCAATACCCGATATTGCGATCACCACCGACATTATGGTGGGCTTCCCGGGGGAAACTGACCAGGAATTCGAGGAGAGCTACCGCTTCTGCCAGGGGATGGGATTTGCCAATATCCACGTCTTCCCTTATTCAGAGAGACCTGGCACCCTCGCCGCTCGGATGCCGGGGAAGGTCGGCGAAAGGGCGAAGAAGGAGAGGAGCGAGCGGATGCTTGAGCTAGCGCGAGAGGCGGCCCTCCGCTTTCGGGGGCAGTTTTTGGGGCGAACGATGAGTGTGCTCTGGGAGAGGGAGGCGGAGGAGGGGGTCTGGGTTGGGCTCACCGATAATCATATCAGGGTATTTGCCCGGAGCAGCGAGCCATTAAGGAACAGGCTGGTGGAGGCAAAACTAGTGGGCTGGCATAACTCTTTCGACCTACGGGCCGACCTAGTGAACTAAGTTGACAGCTTATCTGCCTTGGGTTAGAATGAGACGCGCCTTGAGGATGGTAGGGTTTCCCCGTGCCGGAGCACCCAAGGAACAAATAAAGGAGGATCGACATGGACTTTAGCTTGACCCAGGAACATGAGGTGTTACGTCAGTCAATGAAGGAATTTGGGGAAGGGGTGATCGCGCCCAAGGTGCCGGAGATGGAGGAGACCAGCGAGATGCCCCTAGATGTTGTGGCAGAGATGGCCAAGATGGATATGTTGGGCGTCATCATCCCTAGAGACCTTGGCGGCACTGGCCTGGGGCATCTCGCCAGAATGATAATGGTCGAGGAGATTGCCCGCATCTCGGCAGCCATTGGCATGTGCCTGCAGACGCTTCACATCGGAGCTGGTGCCATCCTCACTACTGGCAACGACGAGCAGCGCCAGAAATACGTGCCTGATCTGGCGACAGGGCGGAGGATTGCCGCCCTGTCCGTCACTGAGCCGGTGGGGGGCTCTGAGCCCCTCGCCATCCAGACGACGGCAAAGCTTGAGGGCGATTTTTATACCATCAGTGGCCGCAAATGTTTCATCGATAACTCCCATCTCGCCGATATCCACATCATTACCGCCAGGACTGGAGAAGGTCCCAGGGACATAAGCGCCTTTATTCTGGATAATGATACGCCGGGATGGCGTCCTGGTAGGCTGGAGCACAAGATGGGACTTCGGGGAAACCAGGTCGGGGAGGTGATCGTGGAGAATTGCAAGGTGCCCAAGGGGAATCTCATTGGTGCCGAGGGTCAAGGAGTGCGCGTTGCCTTGGGCGGCATCGGTACCTACGGTCGCCCCGGGGTGGCGGCCTGCGCCCTAGGTATCCTCAATGGATGCCTGGAGGCGGCGACGAAGTTCGCTAAAGAGAGGGTCCTCTACGGAAAGCCCATCGCTGAGCTTCAGGCCATTCAGTGGAATATCTGCGACATATACCTCGATCTGGAGATAAGCAAGCTGCTGATATATCGGGCTGCCTGGATGCTGGATACAGGTCAGCGGGCCGATGCCGAGATCGCGGCAGCCAAGTTCTACACCACCGAAGCAGCGGTAAGATCCGCTAAGAAGGCCGTGGACATCCATGGTGCCTACGGCTGCATGAATGAGTATGCCGCCCAGCGCTATTACAGGGACGCTCAACTAACGATCTCCGCTGGAGGCACCTCGGAGATACAAAGGATGATTATGGTCAGAAAGCCCCTTTCCTAAGGGTTTTTCTGTCTCCAGAGGTTGGCTTCGGTGAACATCGTCGTTTGCGTCAAGCCGGTCCCTGACCCCGGTTATTGGGACAGGCTTCCCTTGGACCCAAAGACGCATAGCTTGCGTAGAGAGGGCATACCCCACGTGCTTGGTCTTCTGGATAAGTGTGCTTTGGAAGAGGCGCTGAGGATCAGGGACTCGTGCGGGGGCAAGGTAACGGTAGTGAGCATGGCCCCTCTCTCAACCTCAGGGACCCTGTATCAGACCTTGGCCCTGGGAGCTGATGAGGTGGTATTGCTCAGTGACGGATGCTTCGCTGGGGCCGATACCCTGGCTACCTCCTATGTATTGGCCACGGCGATCAAGAGGCTTGGCCCATACCACCTGGTGCTCTGTGGAGACAAAAGCCTGGACGTAGGCACAGGCCAGGTTGCCCCTCAAGTAGCCGAATTCTTGGCGATACCGCATGTGTGCCACGTTCTAAGGATAGACCTTTTCAATGGAAGCAGGGCGAGGGTCAAGGCCAAAACAGATGATGGGCACATCATCTTGGACGCGGATTTGCCCGCTGTGCTGGCGGTGCATAAGGGGATTAACCAGCCAAGGCTTGTCTCCTTAATGGGCCTTGTGGAGGCAAGGGAAAGGGAGATCAAGGTCTGGGGAGCCAGCGACCTTGAACTGGATCCGGCTCGAGTGGGGCTTGTGGGCTCTCCTACCCAGGTAGCCCAGGTTTTTGCGCCGGAGAGGAGACGCCGTGGGGAGCTGCTTCAGGGCGAAGCGGAGGAAATGGTGAGGTCTCTGCTGGCAAGGCTGGAACGGGCGGGGGTAATGCTAACCTAACAGCTTTTGGAGCGATGGTGGCCAAAGATTATCGAGGCGTCTGGGTTTTTGTCGAGCAGAGGAAGCGAAGATTGCAGGATGTTGGGCTTGAGCTCCTCGGCGAGGGGCGCAAGCTGGCCCATAAAATGGATACCGAGCTTGGGGCGATACTGATCGGCTACCAGGTCACAGCTTTCGTCGAGGAGCTCGCCGCCTGTGGCGCCGACAAGGTATACCTCGCCGACAGCCCAGCGCTGGAGGTCTATAGAAACGAGGCCTATACCGGGGTGCTGGAGAGGGCGGTGGTGGAGCATAAGCCAGAGATACTCCTCTTTGGGGCCACGGCAATAGGTACAGATCTGGCGCCACGACTGGCGGCGCGGCTGGGGACTGGGCTCACCGCTGACTGCATCCAGCTAGATATAGATGAGCAGGGGCGACTGCTGCAAACTGTGCCCGCCTTTGGAGGCAACTTGATGGCTCAGGTCGTCTGCCCCAACCATCGTCCCCAAATGGCTACAGTAAGGCCCGGGGTCATGGACCAGCCCCAAAGGAAAGCACGCCGCGCTGTGGTGCAAGCCCTCGATACCAGGGTTGCCGAGCAGGGTGCAGCGGTTAGGGTGGTGGAAACTGTAGTTATGCCCGAGGAGAGGGGTGCCGCTCTGGAAAGGGCAGAGGTAGTGGTTGGCGGTGGCTGGGGGGTGGGTGGTGGTCACGAC
>JBHIBU010000027.1:0-10963 GCA_046759245.1 Dehalococcoidia bacterium
GGCTATTCTTTTTGAGGAAATCGATATATTCCCCTTCATCCACATCACCCATGAGGTGGAAGAATTGGCATTCATACCCTCCCTGCCTCAGATAGGCGATGAGCGAGGCGATCCCGATATGGAAGGGTCCCATAATCCGGTAGCTGGGATCGATGTAAACAAAGGCGATTTTCATTAGATCTTTCGCCCATATACCATAAACTCGAAGGCGAAGCGGTCGAAGAGCCAGGGCATAGCGTTCCCCAGGCGCTCCCAGAGGCGGGCGATGGCTGCCGGGGTCACGGGAGGGGCGTGGCTAAGGCTCGCTCTTTGAAACCGGGAGATGCCCTCCTCACCCAGGATGCCGATCACCTCGCCGGCTGAGATGGCATCCTCATAGGGTGTGGGGTATCCCAATCCAGATTTTTCGCCCTCGGGCCGGAGGGCTTTGAAAGCTGCGCCTACGGCTTTGGCTAGCTTTGGTGGCAAAAACAAAGACGGAAGGCGAGAGAGCATGTATTTGCTGGGCTCGGCAACGACGATATGTCCCCCCCTCTTCAGCACCCTAACCATTGCCCCCAGGGGCTCAGCTATGGGGTGGGAGTGATGGATGGAGCCCTTGGAGAAGACCACATCGAAGGCCTCGGCTGGGAAGGGAAGCCTGCGGGCGTCGCCACAAACGCAGCTTTTGGCCCCTGCCGCCCTCAGGTCCTCCAGGGGCTCGCTAGCAATATCAAGGTTAACAATGAAGGCTCCCTCTTGCTCCAGGGGCAGCGTCACCAGGCGATCGTTCCCGCTCCCCACATAGAGCATGAGCTTGCCGTAAACCCCCTCAGCTTGATCTGTGATAAACTGGCACAGCGACCTGGCACCCTCCTCTGAGTAGGAAGAAAAAATCTCTGCCGCCCTGGAGTCCTTATAGATCACCTCTTTAGCCCAGGCGTAGAGCTGTTGTTCCCAGAAGAAGCGGTCGATCTCCAGATTGCTCGGCTCGGGTGGCTTCCCCTGAAGCATCGAAGCCCGTAATCTCTCCCGATAGGCGTTTTTTAGTGGGAGGGCGGCGCCAAGAGGGCGGGGCAACATCTGTGGTATCCCGTTAAGGATGGAATACTGCGTAGCACATGAAGGACAGCTCAGCCTTCCTTCAGTGATTGGGAGGTTGTGGGAAAAAGATTCCAGCACCAGATCCGCTGAGCCGCACTCCGGACAGGCCAAAAGATCAAGTAAACCCTTATTCACCCTTCATCCTTAGCGAGCGGCGAAGTATTGCAGGGCAAGCGCTACCTTATCCTCGACGGTGAGCTCTGGGGAATCGGGCAGGGTGCCGACGGCGGAGGCAGCCTCAGCATGGGTGTAGCCCAGGCTGGTTAGCGCAGCGATAACCTCGGCGTTTCCCTCCGGCGAGACGCCAACCCAGGCGCTTTCCAGCTTCCCCTTAAGCTCCAGGGAGAGGCGACTGGCCATCTTTTTGCCCACACCGGGCACCTGGGAGAGGAGATCGATATTTCCCGTGGCAATGGCCAGGGTCAACTGGCTGGGATTCATCGCCGAGAGCATGGCCAGGGCAGCCTTGGGTCCCACACCGCTAACGCCAATGAGCATCTGGAAGAGCTCCAGCTCCTCGGGGGAGGAAAAGCCATAAAGGGCGATATTGTCCTCCCTGAGGTGGAGGTGAGTATGAAGATGAACCTCCTCACCGATGGCTCCCAGCGTGCCCAGGGTGGAGGTGGGCATGAATACCTGGAGGCTGACCCCACCCACCTTGATGATGGCCCCATCGGCGCTCCGAGATTCCAATGTCCCATCAAGACCAGCGATCATATCCCTTCCTCATGTATGATTTGCCAGCATCCTGGCGAGGCGTCTCTTCTGGATGTGGCATATCGCCACCGCCAGGGCATCGGCAGCATCGCTGGGCTGGGGGAGGAAGGAAAGCCCGAGCTGGACTCTCACCATCTCCTGAACCTGCCCCTTACTGCTGCGCCCATAACTTGCTGTCGCCTGCTTTACCTGCGTTGGGGTATATTGATGAACCGCGATCCCCTTTTCCATGGCAGCCACCATAGCCATCCCTATCGCCTGTCCAACTGCTAAAGCGGAGCGAGCGTTCTTAGCCACAAAAGGCTCTTCAATGGCTGCCTCCGCGGGCTGATGGCGCTCGATGAGGTCAAGGAGCCCCAGGTATAAGGTATGCAAACGCTGGGCCAAAGGTGCGCTGGAGGAGGCGGTCAAGGCCCCGCTATCAACCATAGAGAGCTTGCCCCCTTCCTCTTCAACCACACCGTAGCCCATGGTTAGTGTGCCCGGATCGATACCTAAGATTCGCATTTTTGCCCCTCTAGGCTTGGCTTCGATACTTTTCCAGGGCTGCATTGGGAAAGTCGGCATTGGTGAACACTCGCTGCACCTCATCCAATTCCTCGATCCTATCGAGGAGTCGCAGCGTTTGAAGTGCCGCCTTCTCCTCAAGCATCACCGTGCTCTTGGGCACCATGACTACCTCAGCGGAAACTATAGCCAGGTTTTTCTCCTCCAAGGCCTTTCTCAGCCCCTCCAGGTCTTCGAGCTTCGTGTGAATCTCAAGGGAGCCATCGATGATCTTGATGTCTTCAGCGCCAGCATCGATAACATATAAAGCCAGCTCTTCAGCGTCCATCGCCTCTACGGTGATCACCCCCTTTGACTCGAAAATCCAGGTTACACAGCCACCTTCCCCCAGGCTGCCGCCGCCTCTGGAGAAAACGTTGCGGACCTCGGCTGTGGTGCGATTTCGATTGTCGGTCACCGCCTCCAAAAGAATCGCTGCACCCCCAGGACCATAGCCTTCATAGACGGCCTCGGTGAGACTCGCCCCCTCGCTGCCCCCCGCTCCTCGCTTGATCGCCCTTTCGATGCTCTCCAGGGGCATATTGTCATCGCGGGCTTTCTGCACCGCCAGGCGAAGGCGAAAGTTTGTCTCCGGGTTGTCGCCGCCCTGGCGCGCTGCCACTACAATCTCTCTACTTAGCTTGGTGAAGAGCTGCCCTCTCCTGGTGTCTGCCACCCCCTTCTGGCGCTTGATCTGTGCCCATTTGGAATGACCTGACATTTGCCCTCCTCCCCACTATACTAACGCTCCAAATTCTATCACCTTGCTTGCTCCAGGTCAAAAGTTTCTTTACCACGGGTTGAGAGCTTGGGAGCCCCTTTGAGGCAGGTGTTGACCAGCCTTTGAACGATGGCTATAATTATTAGAGAAGGTCTTGGGGGGATAAGGATCGAAAAAGAAGGTGATGCTACATTGGCGAACCAGTTAGGTAAAAGGTACTTCTGTGAAAAGTGTGGCTCTGAGATGATCGTCACCAAGGGGGGCGAAGGTAACCTTCATTGTTGTGGTCAACCGATGACCATGAAGAAGTAACCGGCTCTCTCCTTGCCGTTGCCTTAAGCTCGGGGCAAGCCTATAGGTCGAAAAGAGGAGGTGATGGCCGATGCCAAATCAACTGGGAAAGAGGTTCCGCTGCGAGGCATGCGGCACTGAGGTGTTGTGCGTGAAGGCGGGCGAGGGCTCGGTGGTGTGCTGCGATCAGGAGATGGCGCTCCAGGAGCCGAGGCCGCTTCCTTCCTCGGACTAGACTGGGATAGAGTCAGCTATGATGAGGCGTCAACCCAGCTTTCTTATCACCCCGATGACCTTGCCCTGAATCTCTACATCCTGTGGGTCGACATAGAGAGGCTCCATCTCCTCGTTGGCCGGCTGAAGGCGAACCCGCCCCCGCTCCAGATAGAACCGCTTCAGGGTGGCCTCCTTCTCCCTCGTCAGCCAAACGGCAACCATCTCCCCATTTTCTGCGGTCGCCGCCTGCTGCATCAGCACCAGGTCGCCATCATTGATCAGGGCATCGACCATCGATGTCCCCTTCACCTTCAAGGCATAGACCTCTTTTTTGCCCCTGGTTAGCTCCTCGGTGAGCTCCAAGGACTCCATTGCCTCCGAGCCCCAGGTATCTGAGGTGGGCACAGGTATCGGTTCGCCGGCGGCGATGGAGCCGATAACGGGCACGCGCACGACGCGCCGGCCGCCGCTGAGCTCGATTCCTCGGGATACCTCCCGATCCCTTCTGATATGTCCCTCCCGTTCCAAAGCCCTCAGGTTGTACTCCACAACCGATGTGGAGCTGATTTTGCATCCGTTAACGATGTCCCTGATAGTGGGAGGGTAGCCCCTGTCATTGAGGAACTGGTGGAGAAAGCTGAGGATGCGAGACTGCTTGTCAGAAAGCGTTTTCAATTTTAGCCTCTCTCGCACATTTGTTCTAACACAATAGCATAAGAAGGGGGATTTGTCAATCCCCCGAGGAAATTCCATAAAAAAGCACCGCTCGAAGAGCAGCACCCAATTTCACCAAATCTGTCCTTCTTACTCTTCCTGCTTCTGGCTGGCGGCTAGCGCCTGGTTGAGCCTTTTCATGAGCCGCGACTTGCGGCGGGCGGCGTTGTTGGGGTGGATCACCCCCTTTTGCGCCGCCTTATCCAGGGCTTTCACCGCCTGCTTTACCGCCTCCTGGGCGGCATCGAGCTCGTCGGCGAGGATCAGCTTCCTCGCCTTGGTGATGTAGGTCTTCACCGAGCTGCGGATGGGTTTATTTCGCTCCTCTTTTCTTTGCGACACGCGTGCCGCCTTCTGGGCTGACTTTTTACTTGTCAAGCTTTACCTCCTACATATGGCGGGTAACGCTGATTATGCCGCGCACCCCCTCCAGCTTGGAGAGGAGCCGACTTAGCTGCTCTATACCCTTGGTCTCCAGGGTGAGGAATATCGAGGTTGTCTGATCATTATGGTCGGCGGCGTTAACAGAAGCGATGTTCACCTTCTCCTCAGCGACAATGGTGCTGATATCCCGAAGCAGCCCCACCCGGTCCCAGGCCTCGATGCTAACCGGCACAGAATAAAATTGGTCACTGTGCCCCCATTCCACTTTAATCAGTCGCTCCTTCTCATCCGTATGGGCGATATTGGGGCAATCTTTGCGGTGAACGGTTACCCCCTTGGTGCGGGTAACATAGCCGATGATCTCATCGCCGGGCATAGGGTTGCAGCAGGGGGCAAGATGGGTCAAGATATTTCCCACCCCCATCACCTGAACCGCTGAGGACACCTTCGGCCGGCGGGGGACGAGCTCGGGAAGAACAAAGGGGCGTTCCTGTTGGACGGCAAGCTTTGGGGCAATCTGGTGGGTGCTAATGTCGCCGTAACCGATGGCGGCAAGAAAGTCATCCACGCTTTCACGCTTGAAGAGGTCGGCGAGTTCCTCCTCGGAAAGAGATATCCCGAGGCGTCTCAGTTCCTTTCCCAGGAGCTCCCTGCCCCGCTGGATGTTCTCGTCACGCTCCTGCTTCCTAAACCACTGGCGAACCTTCTCCCTGGCGTGGGAGGTCTTGATGTGGCCCAGGCTGGGGTTGAGCCAATCGCGGCTGGGGCCTTTCTCCCCCTTGGTGGCCAGGATCTCCACGGTATCGCCGTTTTGGAGCTGGTAGCTTAGGGGCACCATTCTCCCATTCACCTTGGCTCCGATGCAGCGATGACCTAAGTCGGTATGGATGCGATATGCGAAATCAAGAGGGGTGGAGCCTGCGGGCAAATCCTTTATCTCCCCTTTCGGCGTATATACATAGACGCGGTCGCCAAAGATATCCGTCTTTATGGACTCCATGAATTCAGCGCCGCCAAGCTCTCGATACCATTCTAGGAGCTGGCGCAGCACGGCGAGCTTCTCCTCAAATTGGGTGTCCCTTTTCGCCCCCTCCTCATAGCGCCAGTGGGCGGCGATGCCGTATTCGGCAACACGATGCATCCCATGGGTGCGAATCTGTATCTCCAGGGGGGTTGTGCCCATACACATCACCGTGGTATGCAGCGATTGATACACCCCCCCCCTGGCATTGGCGATGTAATCGTCGAACTTATCGGGGAGGGGGCGCCAAAGGCTGTGGATCACCCCCAGGGCGCTATAGCAATCAGGCACCTCGTCTACCAGGATGCGAAAGCCCAAAAGGTCATAGATCTCGCTGAGCTCCTTGCCCTGAGAGGCATATTTCTCCATCTTTCTATTTATGCCGAAAATATGCTTCGGTCTCCCCGTGATCTCAGCCCCGATCCCTGCCTTCTCCAGCTCCTCCTTCAGGATCTTGGTAACCTGAGCAATATACTTCTCCCGCTCCTCCCTGCCAGCAGCGACGAAGCGGACAATGTGGCGATATTTCTCAGGCTCAAGATAACGAAAGGCTAGGTCCTCAAGCTGCCACTTTATTTGCCATATCCCCAGGCGATGGGCCACCGGGGCGTATATCTCCATGGTCTCTTCAGCGATAGCGCGCCGCTTTGAAGGGGCTAAGCTCTTCAGGGTGCGCATGTGGTGGAGCCGATCAGCAAGCCTGATAAAGACCACCCTGATGTCCTCGGAGAGGGCCATGAGCATCCTGCGCAGGCTCTCCGCTCGGGTCTCAATGTCGATAGCCTTTTTTGGCTTTACCTCCTCAGGGGCGGGCAAAGAGACCTTTTCCACTTTCGCCAATCCCTCCACCAGCTTGCTTGTCTCAGTGCCAAACCTCTTCTTAATCTCTGAAAAGCTCACTTTACACTTCTCTGGCAATTCATGAAGCAAAGCAGCGGCGATGCAGCTTTCATCGAGCTGAAGCTGGGCAGCGAGGATGGCGGTTTGGAAGGCGTGCTCCAGTCCTATCTCGGCCGCTTCGTCCCTTTTCTTTTGGTATGCCTCGGAGGCAAATTCGTAGGCATCCTCGATGAGAGCCAGGGTCTCGCTGGGCAGATACTCCTGCGTCTTATCGATTAGAGCCCTGATGTCAATGCTCTTTCTCATAAGGCCCACCAGTTTCTCAGTATACCGCAAGGATGGCGGTTCTGCAATCGCCTTCTTTACAAACGCTCTTTATGTATGCTAGGCTTGAAAAAGGAGGCTTCCTTTGTATCGGGCACCGCGGGGCACATCGGACATTCTGCCCAGGGAGCAGGGCTACTGGAGATATGTTGAGGACAAGGCATCTTCGCTTTGCCAGCTTTACGGCTATGAGCGCATAGATACCCCTGTCTTCGAGGATGCCCGCCTTTTTGTGCGCACCATCGGTGCCGGCACTGACATCGTGGAGAAGCAGACCTACTCCTTTGAGGATCGCAGCGGCCAGGAGATGACCCTGCGCCCCGAGGGCACCGCCCCCATCTGTCGCTCCTACATAGAGCATGGTATGCATAACCTTCCCCAGCCGGTAAGGCTCTACTACTTCGCCTCCATCTTCAGATACGAGCGACCCCAGAAGGGGAGGTACCGACAGCATCAGCAGTTTGGCTTCGAAGCCCTGGGCGACGATGACCCTGCCCTGGACGCTGAGGTGATCGACATGGCCTGGCAATTCTTTGCTTCCCTGGGTTTGGGCGGCCTTTCCCTTCTCCTAAACAGCATTGGTTGCAAGCTATGCCGACCGAATTATCTGGAGGGGCTAAAGGAGTATTATTCGGGGCATGTTCATCACCTGTGTCACGATTGCAAGGGTCGGCTGGTGAGAAACCCACTGCGCCTCTTGGACTGTAAGAAGCCAACCTGTCAGGGTATCGCTGAGTCCGCCCCCAGGAGCATCGACCATCTTTGCCCCCAATGTAGGGAACATTTCGAAAGCGTTATGAGGTATCTCTTCCTTCTGGGGATACCTTTCGCAAAAAACCACCGCCTGGTGCGGGGACTGGACTACTATACGAGGACCGTTTTTGAGATCCAGCCCCAGGGCGAGGAGGGGGCGCAGAGCGCCCTGGGTGGTGGGGGACGCTACGATGACCTCATCGAAGAGCTGGGAGGCAAGCCCACCCCTGCCATCGGCTTTGCTGCGGGGATGGAGAGGATCGTGCTCAGCATTAGGAAGCAGGCGATTGCCGCCGCTGCCCCCTCAAGCTCCACGGTATTCGTGGCCTATTTGGGCGAAGGGGCGAAGGAGGAGGCAGTAAAGATGACTGCCGCGTTGCGTCGCGCCGGCATTTCAGCCATCTCAAGCTCAGGCGATCGAAGCCTCAAGGCGCAGCTCAGGCAGGCCAACGCCCTGGGGGCAGCCTACGCCCTTATCCTTGGCGAGGAGGAGGTAGCAAGCGGCACCGTGATGCTCAGGGACATGGGTAAGGGGGAGCAGCGGAGAGTTTCGGTGGGGGAGGTGGTCGGCATCTTGGACCAGGGGAACACTTGAGATTGACGCTCAGTTCGAAAAAGCTCGGCTTGTGGTATAATGATATAGCCCCGTGCGGGGCTTTTTACACTGAGGATGAAATATGCAGGAGAAACTGGAATCGCTTGAGAAGCGCTACGGGGAGTTGAACCAGTTCATGGCCCAGCCTGAGGTTGCCGCCGATTTTGAACGCCTTCAGAGCTTGGCCAAGGAGCAGGCGGGGATCAGCGACTTGGTAGCCAAATATCGGGAGTATAAGAAAACATCGCAGTCCCTTGAGGAGACGCGCGCCATGTTGGAGAAGGGCCTGGACGAGGAGATGGCGGCACTGGTAAAGGAGGAAATAGAGACCCTCGACGCGCGCCTTCGGAGTCTGATGAAAGAGATCAAGCTCACCCTTATGCCCAGGGATGCCACTGAGGAGAGGGATGTCATTGTGGAGATTCGCGCCGGCGCTGGCGGCGATGAAGCGGCCCTCTTTGCCACCGACCTCTTTCGCATGTATAGCCGCTATGCTGAGGCTAAAGGGTGGCAGGTGGATGTTATCGACAGCAGCCAGAGCGGCATCGGAGGATTTAAGGAGATCATCTTTGAGGTCAAGGGAAAGGGTGCCTATAGCAGATTGAAGTATGAGAGAGGGGTGCACCGGGTACAGCGGGTGCCCATCACCGAGGCCGGTGGTCGCATCCACACCTCCACCGCCACCGTCGCCGTTCTCCCCGAGGCTGAGGAGGTGGAGGTGGAGATCAACCCCGATGACCTGAGGGTGGACACCTTTCGTAGCGGGGGTCACGGCGGGCAACACGTGAACAAGGTGGCCACTGCGGTGCGCATCACCCATCTGCCTACGGGTATCATGGCCACCTGTCAGGACGAGCGCTCCCAGCTAAGAAATAGGACGAGGGCGATGGCGGTGCTCAGGGCCCGTCTCCTCGATCGAACGCAAAGAAGGCAAGAGGAGGAATTGGCCAGAGAGCGCCGCTCTCAGGTGGGCACCGGGGAGCGCTCGGAGAAGATCCGCACCTATAATTTCCCCCAGGGTCGTGTTTCCGACCACCGCATTGGGCTCACCCTCCATAACCTTGAAAACATCCTTGGAGGGGAACTTGACCCCATCATCGACGCTCTTGCCACTGACGATCAGACGAAGCGGTTGGAGGAAGTTTGACCATAAAGGAGGCGCTGCGCCAAGCCGCAAAGACCCTCGCCTCTGGCTCCATAGAAGATGCCCCTCTTGAAGCAGAGCTACTTCTGATGCACCTCTTGGGCATCGATCGTCCCCGACTGTATTCTCGGCTGGAGGATGAACTCTCGCCTGGCGATGCCCGGGCTTTTGCTCGGCTCCTCGAGCGTCGCCTCTCTCATGAGCCCATAGCTTACATACTTGGGCACCGCGAGTTCTTTGGCCACGATTTCTATGTTGCCCCTGAGGTGCTCATCCCCAGACCGGAAAGCGAGCTCCTGGTGGAGGAGGCCCTCGATTTGGTGAAAAAATTCCCTGGCCACAACCCCGTCATCGCTGAAATAGGTACCGGCAGCGGTGCCATCGCCATCTCCCTCGCTTTACTGCTACCTAAGGCCAAAATCTATGCCACCGATATCTCCCCTCGCGCCCTCAACATAGCGAGGGTCAATTGTGAGAAACATGGAGTTCAAGATCGAGTCCGTCTCCTTGAGGGCGATCTCCTCGACCCCCTCCCTGAGCCTGTGGACATCATCCTTGCCAATCTCCCTTATATCGGGGATGAAGAGTTGAGCGAGCTCGGCGCTGAGATAAGGATGTTCGAGCCTATGGAGGCACTGGCTGGGGGTGGGCAGGGACTGGATAAGGTGCGCCAGCTTCTGAACAAAGCGGGGGGGAAGCTCCGCCCCGGGGGCTCGGTCCTTCTCGAGATTGGGGCGGCTCAGGGGCGCGCAGTAGCCTCATTGGCGAAAGGTCTTTTCCCCAGGGCCAGGGTGGAGCTGGCACGGGATCTCGCCGCAAGGGAGAGGGTGTTGAGTGTGACGACCTCTTGACAGGGGGCTAATTTTAGGGTAAGATAGCAAATTGCCCAAGCACCTTAACAACTGGATAGTGGAAGGAAGTTCGCATGGAGAGTTTGATCCTGGCTCAGGATAAACGCTGGCGGCGTGCCTAATGCATGCAAGTCGAACGGGGGATGGGGTTTCGGCCCCGTCCTCAGTGGCGAACGGGTGAGTAACGCGTAAGTACCTACCCTCAAGAGGGGGATAACCCCGAGAAATTGGGGCTAATACCGCATGAAGTCCCCCGATATATCGGGGGAGCAAAGCTTTGGCGCTGGGGGGCGGGCTTGCGTCCGATTAGCTAGTTGGTGGGGTAAAGGCCTACCAAGGCAGAGATCGGTAGCTGGTCTGAGAGGATGATCAGCCACACTGGGATTGAGATACGGCCCAGACTCCTACGGGAGGCAGCAGCAGGGGATATTGCGCAATGGGCGAAAGCCTGACGCAGCAACGCCGCGTGGGGGAGGAAGGCCTTCGGGTTGTAAACCCCTTTTCTCGGTGAAGAGCAAGGACGGTAGCCGAGGAATAAGTCTCGGCCAACTACGTGCCAGCAGCCGCGGTAAGACGTAGGAGGCGAGCGTTATCCGGAATTATTGGGCGTAAAGGGCGTGTAGGCGGCTCTTTAAGTCTGTTGTGAAATCTCCCTGCTCAACGGGGAGGGGGCAGCAGAAACTGGAGGGCTTGAGGGCAGCAGAGGGGGGTGGAATTCCCGGTGTAGTGGTGAAATGCGTAGATATCGGGAGGAACACCAGTG
>JBHIBU010000028.1:0-10958 GCA_046759245.1 Dehalococcoidia bacterium
TGGTGGAGGGTCCCGCCAGCAAATTCCCCGACCGTGCCGCCCTGGTCTTTGACTCCCGGGTGCTGACCTACCGGCAACTGGCGACTGGGATGGAGCGGGCAATGAACTCCATCCTGGACCGTTTGGGCGACCACGGCTCCCGGGTGGCCGTCGCAGTGGCGGAGCCAGCCAACTTTGCCCCCTTATTTTTGGGATGCTTGAAAGCCCGGTGTTCCCTCTGGCTTATCGACCTCTCCTTGCCCCAAGAGAAGCTGGCACGGCAGATGGACGCCTTCAATCCTGATCTGGTAGTGGCTGAGGAGGCCACGGCTCCAAAGCTGGCGGGGCTGGGAGAGGACCTAGTCTTGACTTATGTTCCAGAGCTATGGCAGTCGGAGACAGAACTCTCCCAGACCAGGCTACAACTTGACCCGAAGTCTCCTTCCATAGCCCTTAGCGGTAGGGAGGGACGGCTGTGCTATCACTCCCATAGCTCCCTGCTGGCAGGGGCAGTGTCGTGGAGTGCTTTCGTTCCCCTAAACGAGGGGGAGGTGGTGATGAACTTACAACCGCTATACACCTGGGAGGGACTTTACGGCCTGGCCCCTGCGCTCTTCCAGGGGGGCACCTGCGTAATGTCCGACCCCCAAGACCCGGAAAGGCTGGCCCGGGACATTGCGGCCAACCATCCCAGCTTCACCTGGTTCACCAGGGAGCAAATGGACCACCTCTTTGTCCATCCCCATAGGGGTCTGCTGCACGCCATAAGGCAGAATTTACAGGGTATATTCCTATCGGTATCAGGGCCCTTGAAAGGCGACGAGCTCAGGAGATTGCGTAACCTTCTGGAAAGCCCCGTGCTCACCGTATACGGCTGGGCAAAGACAGGGCCGGTGCTGTCCTCTCATCCTACCTGGTATCTCCCGGAAGCCATCGGCATCCCGGTCAGCAATGTGGACATCTGGCCTTTGAGCCCGGCTACCGGGAATCCCCTCCAGGTCTCCTGGGACGCCGTGGAATACAGCGAGATTGGAGTCAGGTCGCCGATGACCGCCATAGCTTACGAGACCCCGGAGGAAGCCGCTCAGTGGCTTAGGCAGGGCTGGCTGCGCACGGGAACGATAGCTACTATGGACCCCAACGGGCTGTTCTACCTGCGCCCGGCCTAACCCAGGGGATGGCGAAGCCCGACGACACCTAGGGGCGCGCCACAGGTGCTCGAAAACTACCCGAGGTGTATTGTTTCAGGGAGCGCTCAATCAGGTTAACATAGTGCTCCCGGTCGCCCTCCACAGAAAGGGCTTTTTCCACCCACTGGCCGCAGTAGGAGCAATCCAGGCAGCCCAGACGGCAATCCTTTGTCTCAAAGAAGTTAATAAAGCCGTTCAGCCTGGTGTTGTCCACGCGAATCGGGAAATTACCAAAGGGCTCCACCTCATCCAAGAGCCGCACCAGGTCGTTGAGCGCCCCCTCATACCTCCCTGCCGAATATGCGGCCACCGCCCGCAGAATCCAGGCAGCCCCTTGCTCCCGCCCGGCAATCTTAAAATGGCGAATGCCCATCTGCTGGTATTTGCTCACGTCCTCGGGACGGACCCAGGTTGCTTTGATGACCTCCGCCGGTCTGAGCGCTTTTATCTGCATACACTTAGCCAGGCAATAGTCCAGGTAGCAGCTCCGGTCCAGACACTCCGAGGCGTGGCTAATAAAACCGGCGTGATACTCCCTCATGGGGCAATGGACGAGGCAGCCCAGGTTCACCATCACCTCTAGTTCACAGCGCACCAGCTTTGGTAAGGCCTTAAGGAGCCGGAAGTCCCGGTTCACATACTCAGCCAGATAGATGACATCCGCCCCCAGGTCCTGGTAGAACAGGGCTTTGTCTACGTCGTCCACTCTGGCCAGGGTGGAGACATGAACCCTGAGCTCCGGGAAGCGCCTTTTGACCAACTCAATGATATAGGGGTTGGCCAGGGCTATCCCCTCGGCGCCCACCTCTGCCAGCCATCCCAACCTTTCCACCAGCCACCTCTGCCCCTGAGCGGTAAACTCCCGGTTCCCCGTGCACGGAGCGTTCATAGTATAGATAAACCCGATACCCTGGGCTCGCGCCGAGGCAATATGCTCCCCTGCCTGCTCTAGACTTACCTCAGGAAGCCACTTCTTAGCTCTACCTCCCGGCTCCTCGGTCAGGGAACCATAGATAAAGCGCACCGGATAGCCCTTGAGCCCCTCCAGAAACTGGCCTTCGAAAGTGGTGGGCACCAGTAACATTACTCCCCTTTCGCTGGAAAATTCACCCTCTGTCCGACCCGAGTTTCGCCATAGGAGTCGGCACTAGCCCTCGGCGATTATGGTAAGACACCAGTATATCTCTGAGGCGCTCCAGTGTCAATCCAGCATCGGGGATCCCGTCTGTGGCTGCTGTCAGCAGGGGGCAGCGGACGTTTGGGAGTGAGTACTATCCTGACTGAAGACGCTTCGGGCAGAGGGGTTGCTCGGAATAATACCGATCCCGATGTAGACAGCTTTTATAACGCCGAAGCGTAGAAGGTCTCCAGCAAGAGCTATCGATCACGCAAAGTCCGACCGACCCTGAAGCACCTCAAACGCATTATAAGCAGAGCCGCGCACTCTAGCGGCCGGGAGCAAATCCCTTCCCAAAAGTTTCCACAAGATCATTCCGAACCTCTTGACCACTTGTGCCGCTTGTGCTAGCATAGTCGCATCAGGCAGAGCAGGCGCAAGCGCAACGTGAACATCAGGATAGACTCTGACGCTGTTCATCAGGCCAAGTTTGATGGTAGTGTCAAGAAGACGCTAGGGCAGTGGCTTGAGGAGGCGATAGCGGAGAAGATCGAGAGGGAGAGAGGGCAGGATACGAAATGGTGGGTGCCTGCTGCGCCAGCTTTTTTGGCAAAATGGGAGCCTTAGGCTGCTAAGACAGATACGATTTTGCGGGAGTAACTCAGTTGGTAGAGTCCCTGCCTTCCAAGCAGGCTCCCCAACCTCAAAGCTATCGAGCGCCCGCTCAGATACGAAATTGGCATGACTAAGCAGGCACTCCCCTATTTTGAGGCTGGGACGACTTCGAAGACCTCCATTTTCGATTCTTTTCATCCTTGGTCCTCCTTGCTAGGTTTTTGCTCTCTCTCGATCTTCTCCATTATTGCCTCCTCAAGCCACTGCCCCAGGCTCTTTTTGGCCGTCACAGCGGCAACCTTGGCCTGATGCAGCACGCTGGGCCTTATCCTTATGTTGCGTGGTGTCTTAACCTCTTCCTTGTTCATAGCGGCATTAGTGTAGCACATGTAGCGAGCATTGTCAAGAGGGCATTCTAGGCTGCCCGATACGGGGGCTAAGCTACTAGTCGAAGACACTCAGCTCTGACTCTTTGCACCTTTCGAGGCCGTTTCCTGGTTTATGCGATCCAGGGTCGCGGGGCACAGCTTGGCCGACCTTCCTGATAGCGTCACCTTTCAGGATTCACCTCTGATACAGACTTCAATTAGGTCGTGCAACGAAACCTGAAACCTGTGCCTTCTGCTGAAGAACAAGAAGTTGTCCTCACACGCTGGGTTGATACATTCGATCTGGACCTGTCCCCTTGCCAAAAGCCCCTCAATCTCAAACGAGGTAAGCTCAGTACTAAAAGTTGTGCCGCATCGATCGCATGTAAATGTCCAAGGTTCTCTTAGAAGCTGAAGGGCGTTCTCATTTGCCCTCGCTTCAAGCTCAGCGACCCTTGGCTCGATATTTTCATCGAACCACAGCGGCCACACTACATTGACTAGCTCGCTCAGCCTTTGCCGGGCTCTTGCCTCTGCGCCCTCTTCAACCCTCCTCTCAAACTCAGAATCGAGCCCCGATTTAACGCCGACCCCCACCTCTTTTTGGTAGTATTCCTTGAATCTATCAGGCCAGTTTTTGCTGTGGTAAAGGATGCCATCTGCCCTCTTCTCCGCTTCAGCCCTTATGACGGCCGCTATCTCTGTTGGCCAGAGTAGCCCTTTTAGGATGTCAACCAGCCTCTGATACACCAGCTGGGGTATTTTCGCCTCGTATTCTCGCTTTAATGCCTCCAACTTTTCCGCAGCCCTCTTTTCAATCTCGGCATCCATAGCCCCGAGGAAATCCTGCCTAGCTTCGTCCAAGGATATTCCCCCGCTGTCACTGAGGTGCACTTTGAACTCCTTAAGCCGAGCGAGCTCCACGGAGGCGCTCTTTAGGCTGGCCTCCAATGCAGCCACCTTGCTGGAGAACTCATCCCTCTCCGCGACGACCGTGGCGTAATTCTTTATCGCCTCCAGTTCTTGGATATATCTCTCGATAGCTTCCATGCTCATTGTGACACCCCCGCGAGGATGGCTTCAGCCCAGGCCATGAGATCAATGAGGGTGCGCTCAGAGGGTGCGGAGATCCTTACCATAGGGTTCAGGTTATTCAACCTACACCAAGTAGCTGCCCTTTCAAGGAAGGCGATGACAACCTCCTTCGGGAATGCCTTGAGCACCGTCTCATCAGTAGCAGTGAGGTACCTGGCATACATTAGCTCCTTTTCGAGTTTGCCTGCCTCAGCCTTAAGGTCGGCCAGCCTCTTCGTTTCGACCCTTATCTCAGCCAATAGGGACTTTAGCTCGGTTATAGCTTTGTCGCTGACCTTGGTAATCTCCTTCACCCCGCTACCGGACAGTGATTTTATCGCCCCCTCTATTTCCGCTTTCTGTTCGTTAAGCGCCTTTATTTGAGCACTCAACTCTGCTGCCTTTTTGTCACAGTCCTCTATTTCCCTCTCCTTGGCCTCGATAAGCTCAGACATTGATTTATACTGCCCCAGCTTGTCTTGAAGCTCCTCAGGACCGCCAAGCTTGCTGACGATTCCATTCCAGGATACAATTTGCTCTGTTTTAACTCCATGCTTTGTAAGCCTTTGGACTGCAGTAATAGCTTCGCTCAAGTCTTTGTGACGTCTTGCCAAGCTATCAGCCTCCGCTTGCCACTTTTCCGCTTCCAGCTTTTTCGTGCCGGTAATAGTTTCTAATCTCAGGATTTCCCGCTCAAAGCCAATCCTGGCATCATAGTCTTGCAAATCGCTAAAGAACTTTGTGATAGCCTGTTTACCCTTAAGGCCGTGTTTTGCCCCAATCTCTCTAAGGGCATCCTTCAACTGCCTCAGCATCTCGATATCAAAGGCAAGCTTCTCCAGCTCTCCAACATGCTCTAGGAGCTCGCTTTTCTCGGCAAGCTTCGTCTCTAGGGTCTCAATCTGCTCATTGAGGGTGCTTTTCCTCTCCTCTAGGGGCGCAAGGCTAGTCTCTGCTTCTTTTATCCTCTGGTCCAAGGAGTCCAGCTTAAGTCCAGCTTGGTCCAACTCTGTTTGGACTTCATTGAGAGCTCTAAGTTTGGGTTCCATATCGTTAAAGAATCGCCCGATGGCGTTATATAGCGGCCCCTTGCTAGCGCTGTGTTTAGCCAGGAAGTGCGTCCAGTCCAGGCCCCTTTTCAATCCGTCCACCAGTTCAGCGTAAATCTCATCAGTAAGCGATAGGGTCTTATTCTCCACTACAACTCCTTTCATTTTTAGTCCAATGCAAGCCCATGTTTCCCCATATTTCTTGGGGTGTGTGGGGATTATAACCACCCTGAGCGACCCTGTCTTAGTATAGCACATGCAACGCATAAAGCTAAGTTGTAATGGCTTAACGCCGTTATGCAACGGTGTTTTGAAGCTGTTACGGTTACAAAACGACTCGATTTTGCCTATGGTAAACCACTGTGGTAAACTATGTGGTAAACAGAGTGGTAAACGATGTGGCAAACCATAGGGTAAGTTGATATGGCAAAGGCTAGCCGCAAACCGCCAGCCCGGATAAGGTATGAGCAGAGCCACCCCACAGTATCCTGTAGGCTTTCAAGAGACATTTACGATCTGTTGAAGCAACGACTTGAGGACCTGGGGGGAATATCATTTGCCGACTTCGTTAAAGACGCGCTAGGGCTCCTACAGCTTAAAATGCCTGATATTGAGGAGATAAAAGACACGGCGTGGGATGAAGGCTACAACCAGGCCGTGGAGGACTATCAGATCTGGTATTTCTGCGCCGTGTGCCGAGAGCGAATAGACATGTCCCCTAACGATGATGACCATAAGGCAATGATAAGCTATATGAAGGAACATGGATGGGGGCACGCAAGCTGTCACAGACAGTAGCCCAGCGGTCAAATTCGTATAGCGGCAACAGTTTCACAGCTCGCAATGCAGACGTTTAGTTTCAGTGGGTTCAAGACGTGACTGGCTGGGCCTGGCTGGATTGGTTGGACTACTCTAGCTCGGTCGCACAGGACCAAGGGGAAAATAAAAAGATGTCTGGTGGCTTCATACTCGGTTTCCGAAGCAATGAAGCGGTGAAACGTAATGAAACGTGGTATCTGTTTAAATGTTTCGTTTCGGTTTTGAACCCCCAAACTGAAATGATAACGGTTTCGTTTCGTCTCAACCAACTGGACTGGGCTACATTGGATAGGCTGACTGCCATAAGCGATAGCCTTTAAGCTCACAAGAGAGAGCTTTACGAGTATCTGTTGCACAAATTAATGTTTTGTTTCCTTTGTTCAAGACTCTTTAGAAAGTATATCCCCACTTCGTTGACAAAGCCCCCTTGACAATAGAACATCTGTTCTGCTATAGTCATCATTACCGGCCTTGGAGTTCACACCATGTCGAAGCTCATCGATGAGCCGATCAAGGTCCATCTGGGTAAGGATACGCTACCTGCGGCCTTCATCTGGAGGAAGCGCCTCTACAGGGTGGTGGAGGTCATCGGCTGGTGGCGGGAGCCCTCTGACTGGTGGAATGGAAAGGCAGTGCGTCTCTTCTTTCGTGTCAATGCGCAAAACTCCAGCACAGGTACCTGCGAACTCTACCGGTTCGGCGAATCGTGGTTTCTCCATAGAGTGCTCGATTAGGGCATAACCATGAGCTTCATTCACCTCCACGTTCACTCACAGTACAGCTTTCTCGATGGGGCTTCAACCATAGATCGGCTCCTGGAAAAAGCGGTGGCCCTGGATATGCCGGCACTGGCCATCACCGACCACAACCGTCTTACGGGAGCCATCAGGTTCTATGAGAGGGCAAAGGCTCTGGGGATAAAGCCGATCATAGGGGCTGAGGTCGATGTGGAGGGGGGGTATCACCTAACGCTCTTCTGCAAAGACAGGCGAGGCTACTCAAACCTGTGCCGTCTGCTCACCGAGGCTCACCTGTTGAACAGGGACAGGCAGCCCCGGGTCACCAGGGAGATGCTGCAAAGGTTCAGCGCCGGCCTCGTCGCCCTGTCCGGATGCCCAAAAGGCGAGATTCCAACGTGGCTTTATAAGTGCGATGCTATTAGGGCAAGAGAAGCTGCCGGCTTCTACAGAGAGGTCTTCGGGGGGGACTTTTTCGTCGAGCTTATTCGCTATCCATCTAGGGAGAGGATGACGGCCAGTTACCGGCTTGCCAGTTTTGCTGGACAAGTAGGCCTGCCTTTAGTTGCCACCAACAACGTTCACTACGCCGAGATGGAAGAGTACAGGGTAAAGGAGCTGCTTAACGCCATAAACCGGAACATCCCTGTCTCGGGGCTGAATTGCTACCGAACTGTGGAGCAGTATCTCAAGTCTCAGGAGGAGATGACAGCTCTATTTAGAGATTTCCCCCAGGCGCTGGCGGCAACAGAGGAGATCGCCTCCCGGTGCAACCTGGAGTTGGAGCTGGGCGAGCCTCGCTTCCCTAAGTTCGACCTCCCTCCCGGCGAGATGGACTACAGCTATCTGTCAAGGCTGGCCTTTGAAGGAGCGCTCAGGAAATACAGCTCGCTCACCCCAAGGGTCATGGAGCGCCTTGAGTTCGAGCTTGATACCATCCACAGGCTCGGCTTCTGCAGCTACTTCCTCATCGTCTGGGACATAGTCAGGTGGGCCAGGGAGAGGGGCATCAGGTGCCAGGCCAGGGGCAGCGCAGTGGACAGCCTGGTGGTCTACGCGCTGGATATCAGCATCGTCGACCCCATCGAATCCGACCTACTCTTTGAGCGCTTCATGCATCCCCTGAGGCACGAGCCTCCCGACATCGACCTGGACATCGACCGCAGACGGCGGGACGAGGTGAGGGACTACATTTATGAGAAGTATGGCGCTGAGAACGTGGCCAGCGTGGGGACGATAAACACATACATGGCCCGGGGCGCCATTCGCGATGTGGGAAAGGCCCTCGAGTTGCCGCAGGATATCATCGAGGAGGCCTGCCGAGGCATCCATTACCTGAGTGCCTCCAAGCTTCTGGAGTGCGCCGATACCCTTCCTGAGCTGAAGGGAAGCGCCATTTACAAGAGGCCTGAGCTTGCCGATTTCTTCAAGCTGTGCGCTGCTATAGATGGCTTCCCCAGGCACATGTCCGTACACTTAGGGGGGCTCCTCATCGGGGACGGCAGGCTTTCGGAATCGGTGCCCCTGGAGTGGTCCAGTGGTGGGGACATCATCAGCCAGTATGACAAGGACGACATCGAGAAGCTGGGCATCCTCAAGATGGACATACTGGCGCTACCAACCCTAACCGTCATTGAGGATACCCTGGCTGGGGTAAAGAGGAATAGAGGCATCGACATCAACATAGACCACATACCGCGTGATGACCCAGAGGCCTTCGCCATGCTCCGCGACGGTAAGACCATCGGCACCTTTCAACTCGAATCGCCGGCGCAGCGAGAGATGGCGGGAAGGCTGCTTCCCGATCGTTTTGAGGACATCATCGTCTCCATCTCTCTGGTGAGGCCGGGTCCCCTCAAGTCAAATATGGACAAGCTCTACCTGCCCCGAAGACATGGCAGGGAGGCGGTGATCTATCTTCACCCCAGGCTAAAAGGTGCCCTCGGCGAGACGCTGGGTGTTATCCTTTATCAGGAGCAGGTGCTTAAGGTCGCCCGCGATCTGGCAAGGATGAGCTATGCCGAGGCAGATGGCTTTAGAAGAGCGATGACCCATGACCGCGCCCCGGAGGAGATGGAGAAGATGCGGGATTCGTTCATCGCCAGCGCCGCCGCAAATGGTGTGGATAGAGGTGTCGCTGAGAAGGTTTTCGAGCAGCTAGCTGCCTTTGCCGCCTACGGCTTCTGCAAGGCTCATGCCGCAACATACGCCGTTATCGCTTATCAGACGCTATGGCTGAAGTGCCACTACCCCGCCGAGTTCTTCGCCGCGGTGCTCTCCAACCAGCCGATGGGCTACTACCCGCCGCGCGTCCTGATAGCTGAGGCTAAAAGAGCCGGCGTAGATGTGCTGATCCCCGACATCAACAAGTCATCCGACCGGTATACCGTGGAGGGCGGGGCCATGCGCGTCGGCCTATCCCAACTCAAAGGGATGTCCGATGGGGCATTGGAATCCATACTCGCTCAAAGGACCAAAGGCAGGTTCACCTCTTTGAGAGACTTCCTGCTCAGGACGAGGGTGAGTCGGCCTATTGTGGAGAACCTGATAAGGGTTGGCGCCTTCGATTCGCTAGGCGACAGGGGTGAGATGCTCTCAGAATTGCGCAAGCTGTTTGGTATTAGCCAGAAGGTAGTAAAGGGGACGAGGCCCCTTATCGAAGATGAGCTCGCTTCAGCAAGCTCTATAGAGGCCAATCTTCATATCGATAGAAGGACTAAGATGCTGGTCGAGAGGGAGCTGCTTTCTTTGGATCTATCGGCGCACTCCCTGGACTTCTACGATTTTGATCATGGCTTCACCAATATAAAAGACCTGCCTCTTGTGGCAACGGGCGATGCAGTTAAGATTGCCGGCTCCGTCATTCGCTATCAGACCCCACCGACGAGGAATGGGAACAGGGTGGTCTATGTAATAATGGAGGATGGCACCGGTGTTGCCGATGTAGCCGTATTTGGCGATGTCCAAGAAAGGTGCGGGCAGGTTCTATTCAGGGAAGGTTGGCTGATAGTAGAAGGGAAGGTTCAGAGGAGGGGTCCAAAAGCACTTTCAATCATTGCTGATAATCTATCTCCTCTCACTGTGGGGTAATGTAATGTAGATTATTGTGCTGCACATTCTGGCTTTTTGTGCAGCCACATTTGCTTTCTGCTATGAATTTATTCTATGCCAGCTAGCCATTGGTGCACAAGCTCTGGGTTGTCCTTTATGTACTCGGAGGCTACATAAGCCGCAGGTAGATGGTGAAGCTCTATCTGGACGCTGAGATACGTCACGTCTTCCACAGGTATGCTCCAGTTTTGCAGGAAGCGGTAAGCATCGGGGTACTTCTGGCTGAACTCGTCGGTCACCACAACCACAACCTCAGATGGCGGGTAGCCAGATGCAATTCTAGGTTCCCAGGTCACATCCATGCCTGCCTTCCAATCCTTCCAAATCTCATAATCAGCCCAAGCTTGGTCACTATACGCTGGCGTTTCAAGCCAGGTGAGCCCAAACAGAAGCGTAGGCCAGGTGGGCTCGTAGCCGTAAAATAGGATGGGCTCCCCTTCGTAGTATGCTGAAGTGAGCATGCTCCAGCTTATCCACTCATCCTGTATTATCTGATCATAATTCAGCTCCCAGCTCTCCAACTGCCACTCATTTATCTCAGTGGCCACCCATCCTTCAGGACCTCCAACCAACTCGCCCTTGCCGTCACCGTCACGGTCAAATAAATCGGCATAGTCATTCAGTTGCAAGACCGAGCGCAGGTCAGGCGCCATCGGCTCGATACCTCGCTCAGGATCCCCCTCAATGACATAAGTAGGGACGACAAAGCCCTGGCGGCCTACATAGCTTGTGGCGACCACTTCTGCCTGGCCTTTATCTGTAACGTATTCGTCCAAAAAGGATTGGAAGTTTGGCAGCCAGCCCTCAGCTAAGATGTCAACATCTGGCGGTTCCTTGGCCAGGGCAGCAATAGTATCTGGCCCCCAGAGTGTGGGTACAAATTCCACTTCATAGCCTAG
>JBHIBU010000029.1:0-10826 GCA_046759245.1 Dehalococcoidia bacterium
TTACCTGCTGAAAGAAGACGAGCCATTGTGACATTCGTCGACTCAAGCCCAAGTTTCTAACGTTGCTGAGGTGACCTTTGAGCAGTATAATTATTGATAGCGGGTCTTTCTGATTTTCGTTCTTGGTTTTCTCTCCTTTGACCCGGACATTGATAAGTGCCTTAGAGGATAAAGAGATGTTGTGTACGGTTCACCAGCTTGGGTTAGTTGAGTATGGCGAGGCCTATCATCTGCAAAGAAGGCTGGTACGCCAAAGGATAGAGGGACAGATTTCAGATACACTCCTTCTTCTGGAGCATTACCCCACCTTTACCATCGGTAAGTCGGGCAAGGTGGAGAATCTCCTCGTTCCCAAGGAAGAACTTGCAAAACGGGGTATATCCCTCTTTTTCACCGATAGGGGGGGAGATATCACCTATCACGGCCCTGGCCAGCTCGTCGCCTATCCTATCATCGATCTTAGAACAAGGGGGAAGGATATTCATAAGTATGTCTGTGACCTGGAGGAGGTGTTTATAAGGACGCTAGATGATCTCTCTCTAAAGGCCGGCAAGGATGCGAACAATGTGGGGGTCTGGGTGGGAAACGAGGAGATCGCCGCCATAGGGGTCAGCATCAAGAGGTGGGTCACAATGCATGGGGTTGCCCTGAATGTAAACTCGAACCTGGAAAACTTCTCGCTAATAAACCCGTGCGGTATCGCCGGTAAAAGGGTAACATCCATCTCCAGGCTTCTCTCTCAGGATGTGCCGATGGAGCTGGTCATAGGGAGAGTGACCGAGCATTTTTCAGAGGTCTTCGATACCCGTATTGAATGGGCGTCAAATACATCGTTGAGGAGCCACTGGTGAAAGGAAGGCTCCCTCCCTGGTTCAAAAAGAAAATACCGGATGCAAGGCTGCTGTTGGGTATGGAGAGGCTTCTGACTGGCCTTAATCTACATACCATCTGCCAGAGTGCCCTCTGCCCAAATCAGGGGGATTGCTTCGCCCAGGGGACGGCAACCTTCCTCATCCTGGGCAACGTCTGCACCAGGCACTGCACCTTCTGCGCAGTAAAGAAGGGCCTCCCCTCTCCTGTCGATGAAAAGGAGCCAGAACATCTCCTGGAGGCGGTGGAGAAGCTGGGTCTGAGACATGTGGTCATCACCTCGGTGACCAGGGACGACCTTCCTGACGGCGGTGCATCCCAGTTTGCCAAGACCATCCGGGCGTTGAAGGGCAAGAGGAGGGATGTCACCGTTGAAGTCCTTATCCCAGACTTCCGAGGCTCCTTGGAATCCCTTAGGGTGGTGGTGGACGAGCGGCCAGAGATCATAAACCACAATCTGGAGACGGTGCCACGCCTTTATCCAGAGGTGAGGCCGCAAGCGGATTATCGCCGTTCATTGAACCTCCTTTCTCTGGTTAAGAAGCTCGATCCCCTGATAGTCACCAAATCCGGTTTGATGCTTGGTCTGGGAGAAAGACGAGACGAGATAGTGGGGGTGATGGAGGACCTGAAGGCAGTGGAGTGCGAGCTGCTCACCATGGGCCAGTACCTGCAGCCGTCCGCCAGCCACCACCCTGTGGTCAGGTATCTCCCCCCCGAGGAGTTCTCGGAATATGAAAGGGTGGGCCGGGACATGGGGTTCGTCGATGTTGTCTCCGCCCCGCTGGTGAGAAGCTCCTACCACGCCGCCCAGCTTTACGCCAAGATAAATTCGGAGAGGAACAGGGTTTGGGATTGAATCAAGCGGAGTGGAATTGTGAAAGAGGAGGATCTGGCGAGGGACCTGGCAAAGCTACTGGGAGAGCGGGCAACTACCAGCCAGTTTGAGCGCTCGTTCTATACAAGCGACCTGCTCCCCCTGCGCAAGGAGTTGAAGCGCTTGTTCAAGACCATGCCCTCTGCTATAGCTAAACCAGAGACAGTGGAAGAGGTTTCGGCTGTGGTCAGCTACTGCTCCCGTCACAACATACCGATAGTGCCCCGGGGTGGAGGCTCCTCTGGCCTCCTTGGCTCGGTGCCCAAGAGGGGTGGGGTTGTGTTGGACTTGCTAGATTTGTCCCGCGTGGTCGAGGTAGATAGGGAAAGAGAAACAGTGACCGCTGAGGCCGGTATTACTTGGTGGGAGTTGAACCGAAGGTTGAACGGGCACGGCTTCGCTGTCAGGAGCTACCCCTCCAGTGCCAAGTCGGCCACAGTGGGGGGCTGGATAATGACCGGCGGCTGCGGCATCGGCAGCTTGAGATATGGCCCCGTCTTTGACCAACTCCTTTCCGCCCAGATAGTACTCCCCGATGGTGCCATCAAAGAGTATACCTATGGGCAGGGGCTTGAGTGGTTCTTCGAGAGCGAGGGGATACTGGGAATAGTGACCAGAGTTGTGCTCAAGGTTCGACCTATCCCAGAATCAACCTGCCACCACCTTATCTATTTCGATGATATCGAAAACCTTTTCCAGGTTCTTAAGCCCCTGGCCAACATGATCCCTTGCCCCTACAGCATGGAGATGTATGATCACAAGTACCTTGACTTGCTGAGGGCCTCGGGGTACCAGGTGGCGGATTTCGGCCTCAGAAGCGGTATCCTGCTGGCTACCTGGGACGGCGAGAGGGAGGAGATCGAACAAGCTAGGGATGGGCTGAGAAGGCTCATAGCTTTGTATAGTGGCAGGGAGAGGGAGGGCGCGGAGGAGGAATGGGAGCAGAGGTTCAATATCCTTAGGGTCAAGAGGGCGGTTCCGACCATAATCCCCGGCAGTGTAATTGTACCTCTAGATAGTTTGAAACAATTCTACTCGGCCCTGGAGAGGCTCAGGAAGAGAACCATCGGACTTGTAGGACACGTCATATCTAAGGGTGAATGCGACCTTCTGCCCCTGCTGGCCACCGATGAAAAGAGGTCTATAGAGTATACCTTTTCCCTGCACACCCCCCGAGATGTTTCCAGCTTGGCGCTATCGCTGGGGGGCAAACCGGCGGGGGGCCTGGGTGTGTGGAATACTCCCTATAGGAAGCGAGTGCTCACCGGGAAAAAGATCGAAGAGATACGGAAGAGGAAGCGAGAGCTTGATCCCAAAGGCATCTTGAATCCGGGAATGTGGCTCGAACCGCCGCTGTTTCTCAGGCCCAGGGTATACCAGCCCACGATGCAGGTTATCTCTATACTGGACAGGATATTTCCCGCTGGGGTGGCAAGGGCTGAGGAAGGCGGCCTGGCCACAGAGATCGCCTCTTGTGTCCAGTGTGGTTATTGCATGAAGGCCTGCCCCACCAATCTGGGATGGGTTTCATCTACCCCAAGGGGCAGGATCCTCAAGGCCAAGGGGTTGTTTCGCGACCAACCTCGTCACAAAGAAGGGATAACCCAGGAATACATAAACAGGGTTTTCCAGTGCACGCTGTGCGGGAGGTGCAGGGTGGACTGCACCGTCGAGATCAAATCGCCTCAAATGTGGCTCGATTTGAGGAGCTATCTCCTGAAGAGCGGCTTCCAAATGGAGAGCCTGGAGGGCTTGACAAAGGTTATCAATGAGACCAATAATATCGTTGCCAAGCCCAACGACCAAAGGGCCAACTGGACCAAAAGGTCCAAGTTGGAATATCTAAATGAAAAGAGGGGAGGTGAAGTAGTCTACTTTGTTGGCTGCCTTACCTCCTTTTTTGCCATGACTCAGCCGGCAGCCGGGGCTTTCGCTCAAATACTGAATTGGGCGGGCGTAGACTACACCGTTCTGGGTGGTGAGGAGTGGTGTTGCGGCTTCCCGCTGATAGCGGGGGGGATGGGCGAGAGGGCGGAGAAGTATATAAGGCATAACATAGATAGGGTTAAGGAAACAGGTGCCAGGAGCCTGGTGATGACCTGCCCCGGATGTTACATGGTATGGAAACATGAGTACCACGATGTGATTGGGGAGAGACACCCCTTCGATGTCTTTCATTCAACCGAGTTCATAGCCAGACTGATTGAAGAGGGCAGGATAGTCCTTGGCGGGCTGGAGGATAGTGTCACCTACCATGATCCCTGTGATCTGGGGAGAAATGGCGGCATCTTTGGTGAACCTCGGTACATACTGGGGAAAATTCCTGGTCTCAATTTTCAAGAGCTTGAGAACAACCGCCAGTATTGTAATTGCTGTGGCTCTGGGGGGGACCTGCTGCTAACCCATCAGGACCTCTCGCTGGCTATAGCCGGACGCAAAGTGGAGGAGGTGTTGAGCACAGGGGCCCAAACGCTGGTGACGGCGTGTCCTGCGTGTGTCAGAGCCATAAGTATGGCTAAGACCAGAGAAAAGGCAAATTTCGACGTTCTGGACATCACGCAGCTGGTTTGGAAGTCCGTAGGAAGCTGAGGGTTGTTCGTGGGGCAGGAAAGGAAATGCCAGATAGTCCTTCCATGAAAGGAGGCGATAAGAAGCGGTTGAATCGATCCAACATCTGAATATCTGAATATAGGGAAGACGAGGAGGATACCATGGCGATAGCAAAAAAGAAACTGATCGATATGTATCACAGGATGGTTCGAATCAGGTATTTTGAAGAAAGAGTTGCCACGGAATTTGCAGCAGGCAGAATCGCTGGTTTTGTCCACTTATATATTGGCGAAGAGGCGGTGGCCGTTGGCGCATGTGCCAATTTGGGAGATGATGACTATATAACCAGCACTCACCGGGGACACGGGCATTTGATCGCCAAAGGTGGAAAAACCGAGCGAATGATGGCCGAGCTATTCGGCAAGAAGACCGGCTATTGTAAGGGTAAGGGCGGCTCCATGCATGTCGCCGATGTAGATATCGGCATGCTGGGGGCTAACGGGATTGTGGGGGCGGGAATAACCATAGCGGCCGGGGCAGCTCTTTCAGCCAAACTCAGGGGAACAGACCAGGTCGCTATCTGCTTCTTCGGGGATGGCGCATCCAATACCACCAGATTCCACGAAGGAATAAACCTGGCCTCAGCATGGAAGCTCCCCGTGGTCTACGTCTGTGAGAACAATATGTATGCCATTTCGGTCGCCCAGAGCAAACATCAAAACATAGCTGACATCGCGGATAGAGCGACCGCCTATGGCATTCCAGGCGTAGTTGTTGATGGAAACGATGTCATAGCCGTGTATGAGGCGGTGGGCGAGGCGGTTGCCAGAGCAAGGAGAGGTGAGGGTCCCACCCTAATAGAGTGCAAGACCTATAGACACAAGGGTCACTTTGAGGGAGACCCACAGCCCTACCGAACCAAGAAAGAGATCGAGAAGTGGAAGCAGAAGGACCCCATCAGCAGGTTCCACGGGAAGCTCATTGAGATGGGGGTATTATCGAAAGCGGCGGCAGACAGAATTGACCAGGAAATGAAAGAGGAAATCGATAGGGCCGTGAAGTTTGCTGAAGAAAGCCCCCTTCCTAAGCCTGCGGAAGCCTTAGAGGATGTCTTTCCATAGGGAGGTAAAAATGAGAGAGATAACTTTTACTCAGGCAATAACGGAAGCCCTTAATGAGGAAATGGCCAGAGATCCAACCGTATTTCTCTTGGGTGAGGATGTAGGTGCCTATGGGGGCATATTGGGTCAAACCACGGGTTTATATGATAAGTATGGACCCGAAAGGGTAAGAGACACACCGATCTCAGAGACTGCCATCGTAGGCGCAGCCGTGGGGGCGGCAGCAGCCGGGATGAGGCCGGTTCCCGAGATAATGTTTTGTGACTTCTTGGGCGTTCCTATGGATGAGATACTGAATCAAGTGGCCAAGATGAGGTATATGTTTGGTGGAAAGGCAATGTTGCCCCTCGTCATCAGAACGCTGATCGGTGCTGGCATAGGTGCCGCTGCTCAACACTCTCAGTGCCTCGAAGCGCTGTTCATGCACATCCCAGGGATTAAGGTTGTGGTACCCTCAACCCCCTACGATGCCAAGGGCCTGCTTAAGTCGGCCATCAGGGATGACAGCCCGGTCATTTATTTTGAACACAAGCTGTTGATATTGATGCCGCTACAAGGTGAGGTGCCCAAGAAGGAGTACACCATACCCCTGGGAAAGGCAGACATCAAAAGAGAGGGTAAGGACGTTACCATCGTTGCCACAGCGCTCATGGTCCACCGGGCCCTTGCTGCGGCAGCGAAACTTCAGGAAAGGGGTATAAGCATAGAGGTCATCGATCCCCGAACCCTGGTGCCCCTCGATAAGCAGACCATCCTTGACTCGGTGAAAAAGACGGGCAGGCTCGTTCTCTTTACCGAGGAATGCAAGACGGGGAGCTCAGCGGCCGAGATCGCAGCTATTGTGGCTGAGGAAGCTTTTGACCATCTGGATGCACCCATAAAACGGGTCAATGCACCTGATATCCCTGTTCCCTTCAGCGCCGTTCTGGAGAAATTCTACATGCCCGATGAGGAGGACCTGATTAAGGCAGTAACTGAGATCGTTTAAGTCAAATCGGTCCCTTCCCTAGAGGCGCAGGAAGGGCTGCCTGTGATGGCCAGGTTCGGTTGCGGTCTTATCAACCGGATCGGACCAGAGAAGAATAGTTAGTGTTCTGGGCTTAAGGTAACGGCCACTGCAAGACAGGGGAGATGAACTGAAAGGGAGAGAGAAAAGACCGCCCGAAACTGGATATTGAGATAGGGCTGGCGGAAACGTTTCCGCCTGCCACTCTCTTGAGCTGAGGTGGTGAATGGGAACCGATGGAGATGCCCGAGGTAATCTCCCCGCCTGAAGGTGGCCGGCTGCATAGAGTGGCGGCTACATCCAAGTAATGGGGAAGGATTTGACTATGACGCTGAATGGTGTATTAGGCGCTGGGTGTATTAGTTGTTGCAATCATCGATTTCACAAATCTGAGCCTCCACAGAGGTGGGAAGATGTATCCGGGTGATCTAAAGTACAACGATGAGCATACCTGGCTCAGGCTTGAGGGAGATGATCTGGGCAGGGTGGGCATTACACACTATGCCCAGGAGCAATTGAAGGAGGTTGTTTTTGTCGACCTCCCTGAAGTGGGGACCGGGGTTACCCATATGGAGCCTTTTGGTACCATCGAATCTGTTAAGGCGACCAGCGATCTTTTCAACCCGGTGAGCGGGGTGGTGGTGGAGGTGAATAACGCCCTGAAGCAGGAGCCAACCCTGGTAAACAAGGACCCCTATGGAGAAGGCTGGATGATAGCCATCAAAATTAGCAGTCTCAGCGAGGTTGACCTTCTCATCTCCGCGCAAGAGTATCAGGCTTTAATCAGCGGTTAGCATCCTTGTTTGCCAGGGGAGAGATATCCGAATGAACAAAGTGGGGATTATAGCTAATCCGGCCTCAGGGAAGGACATAAGACGACTGGTGGCATATGCAAGCATCATGGACAACATGGAAAAGACCAATCAGGTGAGAAGAATAATTCTTGGGATCGACTCCACAGGGATCGCTGAGATTCTTATCATGCCCGATTCCTACGGCCTTGGATTTTGCGCCATGGAGGGGCTGAAGAGGGGGGAGATCAGAGCCAAGGTGCGCATCCTTGATATGACAATGACATGCACCGAGGAGGACTCCATTACGGCAGCCGAAATAATGAAGGAGCTCGGGGTAGGATGTATCATTACCCTAGGCGGTGATGGAACCAATCGGGCTGTGGCTAAAGGAAACGGCTCTGTCCCCTTGATCCCGGTATCCACGGGCACCAACAATGTCTTTCCCCTAATGGTCGAGCCCACCACAGCTGGGGTGGCTGCCGGAATCGTGGCCAGGAAAATCGTAGATTGTGAAGATATCGTAACGACCCACAAGAGGCTCATCATCGTCAAGAACGGCCTTGAAATTGACATGGCCCTTATCGATGCCGTCGTCTTGGACCAACCCTTCATCGGCTCCAGGGCTATCTGGAAACTATCGGAGATCAAACAGATTGTGTGCACTAGAGCTGAGCCAAGCAATATGGGCCTAACCTCTATTGGGGGAAGCCTGCATCCCATCGGGCCTGAGGATAAACATGGAATGCACATGAAGTTAGGGGGTGGTAGTCTGAGGGTCAGGGCAGCCGTGCTTCCTGGCCTGATTAGAGAAGTGGCGGTCGAGGAGGTGAGAATAATAGAGCCGGGAGAAGAAATCGAGGTCATGTATAAGCCTTCTGTTGTCGCCCTGGATGGCGAGAGGGAGGTGACGGTGCGGCCATCTGATGAGGTAAGGATCAGGCTTCAGACAGACGGACCGAACGTTGTCGATATAGATAGAACCCTGTTAAGGGCGGCAGAGCAAGGCTTCTTCAGGTCCAATTCGGGATAAACGGGGAAAGGGAAATGGCTGTATACATATCAATACCCAAACTGGGCACGGCAACGGCCGATGTTAACATCGTTGAGTGGAAGGTCAGGGAGGGGGAGTGGCTCGAAGCACATCAGGTTGTCATGGCAGTAGAGACGGAAAAGATTAAGTCTGAAGTGGAGGCCTCAGCGGCGGGGTTTGTCCATATCCTGGTGGCACAGGACAATAAGGTACCGATCGGCAGAGTGGTAGGACTGATAGCCGCATCGAAGGAGGAACTGGAGGCCCTTCAGAAAGAGCCGCCAAAGGAAATATCCATCACGCCGGTGGAGGTGGCGGAGGCCCCCGCGGTTGAAGCCGCCCTACCCGAGGCTGCCGCACCACCCGAGGAGAAGAGAGAGCGTATACCCATCTCCCCTGTGGCAAGGAGGATGGCAGAGGAGTATGCCATAGATATAACCAAGGTGACGGGTACTGGACCGGGAGGAAGGATTGTAAAAGAGGACATTGAAAAGGCCATAGAAGCGAAGGAAAAAGCACCCCCGGTGGAGGTCTATGAAGGCAAAAGGGTGAAAGCCACCACGCCCCTTAGGGGGATGAGGAAGGCCATTGCCGAGCATATGCACAGAAGCCTATCGGTGGCCGCTCAGCTTACCTTCATGGGCGAGATAGATATGACAGAGATGATAAAGCTCAGAAACAACCTCCTGGCCCAGGAGAAGGCTATCGGCGTGCGAATCACCTACACCGACCTATTCGTAATGGTGCTGGCCAGGGCGCTAAGGGACAACCCTATCGTCAATTCCAGCCTGATAGATAATGAGATCAAGGTCTGGGAGGATATAAACATGGGGGTTGCCGTAGCCCTGGAGGAGGGGCTGATCGTCCCGGTGGTAAAGGATGCCGACAAGAAGTCCCTGGTGGAGATCAATAAGGTTGTGGGGGAACTGGTGGAGAAGGCCAGGGAGGGGAGGCTTGGGGTGGATGATGTGACCGGGGGAACCTTTACCCTGACCAATCTAGGGGCCTTTAGCGCGACATGGGGATTTGCCACCCCTGTCATAAATCAGCCCCAGTCAGCAATTCTGGGGACCGGGGCCACTACCGAGAGGGCGGTGGTCAGAGATGGGCAGATTGTAATAAGACCCATAATGACCTACAGCCTCACTTTTGACCACAGGGTGATCGATGGCGCCCCGGCGGAGAGGTTTATGACCAGGGTGCGCGAGCTGGTGGAAAATCCCGATCTTTTATTGCTTTAGACGATATTCTGCATCTGTAATTAAGGGGTGGCATTATGGAGGAGAGAGACTTGGTAGTAATCGGTGGTGGTCCCGCTGGCTATGTGGCGGCTATAAGGGCCTGCCAGCTTGGGGGCAAGGTAACGTTAATTGAAAAGGATGCCCTTGGGGGGACCTGTCTAAATCGTGGATGCATCCCCACGAGGGCGCTGGCGAGGGGGGTAGAGCTTCTGGATCTAGCTAAGAAAGCCAAAGACTACGGGGTGAGTTTTGGGGAGGCAAGTGTCGACTTTGCCCAGATGATGGCCCGTAAGGATATAGTTATTAAAACCCTGGTGGGTGGGGTGGACCTGCTGCTAAAAGGGAACGGCGTTGAGGTGCTGAAAGGCAGGGGGAAACTCCTCTCCGGCTCAGAGGTTGAGATGGGACTGGAGGGAGGGAAAAAAAGGGTGATAAAGGCTCGGGGGATAATCATAGCAACCGGTTCCAGAACGAGAAGACCCTCCGTCCCCGGGGGAAAGGGAAAAGGGATAATTGCTCCCGAGGAGGCGCTAGAACTCTCAGAGGTTCCCAAATCTATGGTGATATTGGGGGGTCAGGAAATAGGTTTTGCCTTTGCCACCATCTTCTCCAAATTGGGCACCAGGGTAACAGTCCTT
Source organism: Dehalococcoidia bacterium (assembly GCA_046759245.1). GTDB lineage: Bacteria > Chloroflexota > Dehalococcoidia > E44-bin15 > E44-bin15 > JBHIBU01. The sequence goes on from JBHIBU010000029.1 coordinate 10,128, forward strand.
GAAGACACGCCCCAAATACTCACCAGTGTTGATGGGGAAGTGGTGTCCATCTTTGAAAAGGGTCTGAAGAGGAACGGTATTCAGCTATTTACCGAAGCCATGATAAGTAAGATAGAGGATGGGGAGAGTGGTGAGAATAATGTTATCGTAGACCTTAAGGAGGGGCAGGTAATCTTAGCCTGTCAGTATGTGCTGGTAGCAGAGAACAGAGAGGCCAATACCGATGAGCTTGGTCTGGAGCAGGCAGGGGTTAAATTGAACGAAAAAGGCATCCTGACAAACAGCAGGATGGAGACCAACGTCCCCGGGGTCTTCGCAGCAGGGGATGCAACGGGAAGAGAGATGCTGGCTAGCGTGGCCTTTGCCGAGGGAAAGACAGCCGCAGAAAATGGATTGGGAAGGGACACTGAGATGGATTATAGGGTGATACCTAGATTTATAAACACCCTTCCCCAGATAGCCAGCGTAGGCCTAACTGAGAATGAGGCCAGAGCTGAGGGATACCAGTTGAGGGTGGGGAGTTTCCCCTTTGCTGCCAACGGCACGGCAGCTATCCTTGGAGAGAGGACAGGTTTAATAAAAATTGTCACCGACACAAAGTATGCTCAAATCTTGGGTGTTCACATTGTAGGCCCCCGTGCGGCAGACCTCATAGCAGAGGCTGCTCTGGTTATGAAGATGGAGGGAACCCCGCAGGAG
>JBHIBU010000030.1:0-10799 GCA_046759245.1 Dehalococcoidia bacterium
GATTCGATGGCTTTGCGGATCTTGAGGTCCTCCTGCAAAAGCTCCGTATAGTGCTTATCGGCATACCACTTCGCCTGCCAATCCTTGATCACACCGAGCCTAAAACCTATGGGGTGAACCTTCTGACCCAATCATCCCTCCTCTTCAACGACTACTGTAATATGGCTGGAACGCTTCAGGATCGGTTTCACCCGCCCCCTGGGCCCCGCTCGAAACCTCTTCAGGGTACGACCCTCATCGACAAAGATCTTCACGATCCTCAGGTCATCCGGCGTCATCTCGAAGTTGTTTTCGGCATTGGCCGCGGCAGACTTCACCACCTTGGCCACGGTTCGAGCTGCCGGTGAGGGCAGGAACCTGAGAATGGTTAGAGCCTCATCCACCTTCTTCCCTCGCACCGTATCCACGATGGGACGCAGTTTATAGGGCGATGTCCTCACATATCTTGCCCTGGCGCTTACCTCCATAATCTACCCTACTTCTTTTTCCTCTTAATCCTGGCTACCCTTTCCGACTTAGCGGAATGTCCCCTGAAGATTCTGGTGAAGGCGAACTCGCCCAGCTTATGACCTACCATATTCTCGGTGATGAAGATGGGCACATGCCTCCTGCCATCGTGCACCCCGATGGTATGACCGATCATATCGGGAACGATGGTCGATGCCCGCGACCAGGTCTTGAGCACCGCCTTCTCATCGGAGCGATTGAGCGCCTCTACCCTTTTAAGCAGCTTGGGGTCGATGAAGGGACCCTTCCTGGATGACCTTGACATCGATTATCTCCTCCGCTTCACGATCATGCTGTCGCTGACCTTTCTTCGGCGGGTGCGATAGCCCATCGCCGGCTTACCCCAGGGTGTTTTGGGGCCGGGCAGGCCTATAGGCGATCTGCCCTCGCCACCCCCATGGGGGTGATCGCGGGGGGTCATCGCCGAGCCGCGCACCGAAGGGCGCCACCCCATCATACGCCGCCGCCCTGCCTTACCCAGCTTGATATGCTGATGGTCTACATTGCCCACCTGACCTATGGTGGCAAAGCACTCGATATGAATTCGCCTTATCTCAGCGGAGGGCATCCTCACCAGTGCATAGTTATCCTCTTTGGCCATAAGCTGAGCCGAGGCGCCGGCGCTGCGCACTAGCTGCCCCCCCTTGCCCCGATGGAGCTCAATATTGTGGATCGCCGTGCCCGTGGGGATCGACCTTAAGGGCAGGGCATTCCCCGTCCTTATCTCGGCATCGCTTCCGGCCATGATGGTATCTCCCACCTCGAGGCCCAGGGGTGCCAGAATGTAACGCTTCTGGCCATCGGCGTAATGGATCAAGGCGATCCTCGCCGAGCGATTGGGGTCGTATTCGATAGCGGCCACCTCGCCCGGAACGCCCAGCTTATCCCGCTTGAAGTCGATGATGCGGTACATCCTCTTGGCGCCACCGCCCCGATGGCGCACCGAGATCCTCCCCTGATTGCTTCTCCCCGCCTTCCTCTTAAGGGGCTTCAACAGAGATTTCTCGGGCTCCTTCTTGGTCAGCTCCTCAAAGGTGGCGCCGGTCATCCCCCTTCGCCCCGGCGATGTCGGTTTATGTACCCTGAGCGGCAAAACTTACCTCCCTATACCCCCTCGAAGAACTCGATCTTATTCCCCGGCTTCAGGGTGACCACCGCCTTCTTCCAGGGGGAGGTCTTACCCCTCCTTCTGCCGGCACCACGCCCCTTGGGGGGCATGGTCATCACGTTCACCCTCTCCACCTCAACCTTAAACGCCAGCTCCACAGCCTGCTTGATCTGCTGCTTATTGGCACTGCGCGCCACCTCAAAGCTATATTTGCCTCGCTCCTGAAGGGCGGTGCTCTTCTCGGTGATTACAGGGCGGCGAAGTACCTCTAAGATCTCCATCTTGCGTCCCTTTCCGTCGGCGCCTGCTGCCAGAGAATCCCTCTTTCGCTCAATATGCCGGCCTCCATGTCTCCTCCACCCTCCTCACCCCGGCAACGGTGATCATCAATATCCGGTGGGAGAGGAGATCGACAACATTGAGAAGGTTAGCCGGCGATACCTTAATCTTCTCCAGATTGTGCGCCGATTTATATACATTGACATCGGGCTCGGCGGTGACAATGAGGGCTGAGGAACCGACCCCCAATGCCGCCAGGATGCCAGCCATCTCCTTGGTCTTCGGCCGCTCAAAGGTGAGCCCCTCCACTACCACCATCTCACCTTCGGCAACCTTTGAGGAGAGGACGCACCTCAAAGCAAGGCGGCGCATCTTCTTTGGCATCGCCTGACGATAGCTCCTGGGATGAGGACCGAAGGCCACACCACCACCCCTCAAAAGGGGTGAACTGGAACTCCCCCGCCTCGCTCGGCCGGTTCCCTTCTGGCGCATGGGCTTCCTCCCGCCCCCGGAGACCTGGGCGCGAGTCTTGGTGTTCGCCGTGCCCTGACGGGCATTGGCCAGCTGCCTCACCAGGGCTTGGTGAACCACCGCCCGATTTGGGGGCACGCCAAAAACATCCTCGCTAAGCTCGATATTGTCAACCACCTCTCCAGAAAGATTATGAACTGGAACCTGCACCTCAAACCCCCTAAAAGGCTCAGCCAGTCGATTTCCTGATGATGAGCAGCCCCTTTCTGGCGCCGGGCACTGCCCCGCGAACCAGGAGCAGGTTGCGCTCGGGGTCGGTCTGCACCACCCTTAGCTTGCGCACTGTAACCCTCTCGTTTCCCATATGGCCCGCCATGCGCTGCCCCTTGAAAACCCTACCCGGGGTAGTTGTGGCCCCGATAGAGCCCGGAGCGCGATGGCGATCGGATTGACCGTGGGTCTTGGGACCGCCAGCAAAGTGGTGACGCTTCACCACCCCGGCAAAGCCCTTGCCCTTGGATATGCCGCTGATATCGACCACATCACCAGCCTTAAACATGCTTACATCCACCCTCTGCCCCAGCTCCAGGGAGTCGATGTCCGACGCCTCAAACTCGCGCAGGTGCTTGAGCATGCCCACCTTCTTGAGATGACCCTTCTCCGGGAGGTTGAGCCGCTTTGCCGTGCCAAAGCCAAGCTGGACGGCGTCGTAGCCCTCCTTGGTCACCCTTTTAATCTGGGTCACGAAGCAGGGGCCAGCCTCGACGGCGGTAACCGGCTCCACCCTGCCATCCTCTCCAAATACCTGGGTCATCCCGATCTTTCTGCCAATGATCCCTTGTATCATTATCTTCAGGCTCTATTCCAACTAGGCCTTTTTGCTCCTCCCCAACTCCCTCAGCATCTATCGCCGACCCGATCGCTACCCTCTACAGCTTTATCTCTATGTCAACCCCCGCCGGCAGGTTCAGCCGAGTTAGGGCATCGACAGTCTTGGAGGTGGGCTCCAGGATATCGATCAAGCGCTTATGGGTGCGAATCTCAAACTGCTCCCTGGAGTCCTTGTCCACATGGGGGGAGCGGATGACGCAGAACTTCTTGATACGCGTAGGCAGTGGCACCGGTCCTACTACCTTAGCCCCCGTCTGCTCCGCCGCCTCCACGATCTGCTCCGCCGACTGGTCCAATATCCGGTGATCGAAGGCCCTCAGTCTGATGCGAATCTTCTGCTTAGGCATCAGAGAGCTCCTCTCGCTTTGGCAATGAACTGCTCCGCCAAAGACTGGGGCAGCTCCTCATAGCGATGAAATTCCATGGAATATGTAGCCCTCCCCTGGCTCACCGACCTGAGGTCGGTAGCATAGCCGAAGGTCTCGGCAAGGGGGACGAGGCCACGGACTATCCTCATCGCGCCCAGGGAGTCGATGCTGGTGATCTGCCCTCTCCTTGAGTTGAGGTCGCCAAGGATGTCGCCAAGGAATTCCTCGGGGGTGGCCACCTCTATCTTCATCATCGGTTCGAGGAGGGTGGGATGGGCGCGGCGCACCCCATCCTTTAGCGCCATGGAGCCAGCCATCTTGAAGGCAATCTCCGAGGAATCAACCTCATGAAAGCTACCATCATAAAGGGTGGCCCGCAGATCGACTACAGGGTATCCCGCCAAAACGCCGCTCTCCATAGCCTCTTTGATTCCATTCTCCACATAGGGGATATATCCTTTGGGAATAGCATTACCCTTAACCTGGTTCACAAACTCAAAGCCGCTCCCTCGCTCACCGGGGCGAAGCTCGATCCAGACATGTCCATATTGTCCCCGCCCGCCAGACTGCCTGATGAACCTCCCCTCAGCCGTTACGGGCAGGGTGATCGTCTCTTTATAGGCGACCTGGGGCTTACCCACGTTTGCCCCCACCCTGAACTCGCGGAGCATCCTTTTCGCGATGACCTCAAGGTGAAGCTCGCCCATCCCTGAGATGATTGTCTGCCCCGTTTCCCCATCGTAGCGGATGATGAAGGTGGGGTCCTCCTCAGCCAACTTGGCCAGGGCATTGCTCAATCTGTCCTGGTCAGCCTTGGTCTTGGGCTCGACGGCCACTGAGATCACCGGCTGGGGGAAGCGGATCGCCTCCAGGACGATGGGGGCACTGGGGTGGCACAGGGTGTCACCAGTGAGGGTGTCCTTCAAGCCGAGGGCGGCAACGATGTCACCCGCCTCAACCCCGCTCACCTCCTCTCGCCGGTTGGCATGCATCCTCAGAAGTCGCCCGATGCGCTCCCTTCGTTCCCTCCTTGAATTGAAAACCTGAGCCCCGGCCTCCACCTTCCCCGAATAAACCCTGAAATAAACGAGCCTTCCCACGAAGGGATCGGAGACTATCTTAAAGGCCAGGGCCGAAAAGGGGTCCTCATCGCTGGCGGGGCGATAGCTCTCTTTGCCAGTTTTGGGGTCTATGCCCCACACCGGCGGCACCTCCATAGGGGAGGGGAGGTAGGCTACGATGGCATCCAGCATGGGCTGAATCCCCTTATTCCTCAGGGCGCTGCCACAGAGAACGGGCACCACTTTATTGGCTACCGTTGCTCTTCTCAAGGCCCCCCTGAGCTCTGAGGCAGTGATCGAACCGCCCTCCACGTAAAGGGCCATCAGCCGCTCATCGCTCTCAGCGAGCCTCTCGATCATCACCTCCCGAGACCTAATTGAGGCCTCCTCATAATCCCGGGGTAGGTCTTCCGCTATGGGGCTGGCATCGGGATCCCCGGAAAAGAGCCAAGCCCCTTCTTCCACTAGATCGATAACGCCCTGGAAGGAGCCTTCAGCACCCAAGGGCAATTGTACAGGAAGGGCATTGGCACCCAGCCTCTCCCCGATCATGTCAACCGTTCGCTGGAAGCCGGCGCCATTGCGATCCATCTTATTGACGAAGCAGATCCTGGGAACACCGTATTTATCTGCCTGCCGCCAAACCGTCTCCGACTGGGGCTCAACCCCGGCCACGGCATCGAGAACCACTATACCACCATCGAGGACGCGGAGGCTCCTCTCCACCTCAGCGGTGAAGTCCACATGCCCCGGGGTATCGATAATGTTGATCCGATGATCCAGCCAATGGCAGGTAGTGGCGGCAGCGGTGATGGTGATCCCCCGCTCCCGCTCCTGCTCCATCCAATCCATCACCGTCGTTCCCTCGTCCACCTCGCCCAGCTTATAGGTGCGACCAGTATAGTAAAGTATCCTTTCTGTAATCGTTGTCTTCCCGGCATCGATATGGGCAATGATACCGATGTTCCTCACTCGCTGCAAAGGGAATGACCTTGGCATTTTCCTCACCTACCACCTTCTCACCATCGATAGTGCACAAAGGCCCTATTTGCCTCAGCCATCCTATGGGTGTCTACTCGCTTTTTGATCGTGGCCCCTTGCCTCTGGGCGGCATCCAAAACCTCTGCGGCAAGCTTCTCCGCCATGGACTTATCCGCCCTGGCCCTCGCCGCGCTGACAAGCCAGCGCATCGCCAAGGAAAGGCCGCGCTCTGCTCTCACCTCAACAGGCACTTGGTAGGTAGCACCACCAACGCGCCGGGGCTTGACCTCAAGAAGGGGGGTGGCGTTTCTTATCGCCTGCTCCAGTGTATCCACGGGATCCCCCTTCACCCGCCCCTCGATGATGTTAAGAGCATCATAGACGACCCCCTCAGCAATACGCTTCTTGCCCCGGGTCATCACTTTATTGATAACTTTAGCCACGGTAACGCTCTGATATAGAGGATCGGGGGGAATCTCCCTTTTCGTTACCCGTGCTCTCCTCGGCATCCTATCCTCCCTTTAGCCACCGCTGGAGCGCTTTGGCTGCTTCGTCCCATACTTGCTGCGACCACGCAGCCTATTTTCCACCCCCACAGCATCCAAAGCACCGCGGACAATATGGTATCGCACCCCGGGCAAATCCTTCACCCGCCCCCCGCGAAGGAGCACCACAGAGTGTTCCTGTAAGGTATGCCCTTCTCCAGGGATATAGGCGGTGACCTCCATCCCATTGGTGAGCCGGACGCGAGCGACCTTGCGCAGAGCAGAGTTGGGCTTTTTCGGGGTCACCGTCTTAACCTGGGTGCATACCCCTCGCCTCTGGGGCGAGCCCCTTCCCTGCTCCATCCTCCCCTTCAGGGCATTATAGGAAAAACGAAGCGCCGGCACCTTGGTCTTCTTCTTAACCTTTTTGCGCCCCTTTCGCAGGAGCTGGTTGACGGTAGGCATTACCGCCTCCAAACCATATTTAAAGGCCGAAAGACTTAAAGCTGAGCCGACATTACGGTGTCAATCCGGCTTCCCAGATCTTTCGACCTATCCCCGGCTAGCTCATGGGCACTAACTTATAAAGTTACCATTATTTGAGCCGTCTGTCAAGTAACCTTGACTGTTGTCCCGCTGAGGCTTATGCTAAAGACAGCATGGCACGGAGAATCGATGTCTTGCTCGTGGAGAGGGGGTTGGCCCAGACCAGGGAGAAGGCTCGCGCCTCGATCCTAGCTGGGGAGGTTCTTGCCGAGGAAAGGGTTGTCTCCAAACCGGGCACCCTGGTGAGGGAGGATGTCCCTATCCGCCTGCTTCAAAGACCCCCCTTCGTCAGTAGAGGGGGTCTAAAATTAGCCCACGCCCTGGATCGGTTCCAAATCGATGTAAATCCAATAGTGGCCCTCGATGTCGGTGCCTCCACAGGGGGCTTCACCGACTGTTTGCTGAAGCGGGGGGCAAGACGGGTATATGCCCTCGATGTCGGCTATGGGCAGCTCGACTACCGATTGAGAATGAACCCGCGGGTGGTGGTCATGGAGCGAGTGAACGCTCGCTACCCCTTCTCCCTGCCGGAAGCGGTGGACCTAGTGACTGTGGATCTCTCCTTCATCTCTCTGGAGAAGGTGGTGCCCAATGTAGCCCAGCTGGTGAAGAGAGGGGGGAAGCTAATCTGCTTGGTGAAACCTCAATTTGAGGTGAGGCGAGGACAGGTGGGCAAGGGAGGGCTGGTCAAGGAGCCCTCAGTTCATGCCCAGGTCCTGGGAAGGTTTATCTCCTGGGCCATCGAAAGAGGGCTCAGGATCGGGGGGCTAACCTCATCGCCGATCCTGGGTGCTTCGGGAAATAGGGAGTTTTTCGTTCTGTTGAAGGTGTAGCGATGGAAAAGAGGGGTATGTCCCTTGAATTGGAAGGCCTTAAGCTGGTGGGCGAGGTCTTTATCCCGGAGCAAAAGGAGCCCTATCCCGCCCTCTGTCTTTGCCACGGCGTCCCCCGAGGAATTACCGACGCCAACGATCGCGGTTATCCCTTTCTCGCCCAGAGGTTCTGTGAAGCCGGGTTTTTGACCCTGATCTTCAACTTCAGGGGGACAGGCAATAGCGGGGGCAACTTCGATATCCTGGGCTGGACCAGGGATTTGGAGGCTACTCTAGACTATCTCCATAATATGACAGAGGTGGACAAGAGTAAAATATTCCTTATGGGTTTCAGCGGCGGTGCCGCAGCCTCCGTCTACGTAGCCGCAAAGGACCCCAGGGTCTGCGCCCTGGTCACCTGCGCCTGCCCTGCCTGGTTCCGCCCCTTTCCCGATACCGAGAGGGCAAAATTGGCCATCGAGCATTTCAGAGACATCGGCATAATCAGGGATAACGATTTCCCCGCTTCCCTAGAGCAGTGGCTCGATGGCTTCAGCCAGATCAGCGCTATAGATCGAATCGAAAACATCTCTCCCAGACCCCTTCTCATCGTCCACGGCACTCAAGATGATGTTGTAGACCCCAGCCAGGCCTGGGAGCTCTACGAAAAGGCGGGGGAGCCTAAAGAGATGCTGATGGTTGAGGGGGCAGGACATCAACTTCGTGTTGAGGAAAGGGCGGTGGCGGGCGCCCTGAATTGGCTGAGGTCACAACTCAGGTAGGGATTGACCCCGAGTCAGGGGGGGACTATAATTAGCTCAGTGGACGAAAAAATGAAGGAGTGCTGTGCCCTCTTTGGGGTTTACGCCCCCGGTGAAGATGTAGCCAGGCTTACCTTTTTCGGTCTTTTTTCCCTGCAACATCGCGGTCAGGAGAGCTCTGGGATTGCCACCGCCGATGGGGAGAGGATTCATGTTCATACCAAAATGGGGCTGGTGTCCCAGGTCTTCGACGAAGAGGTTCTGGGCCAACTTTGGGGCAACATCGCCATCGGGCATAATCGCTATTCCACCACAGGCTCCAGCCGCCCCGGCAACGCCCAGCCTATTGTAGTGGATGGCCCTATGGGCAAGATCGTCCTGGGGCACAATGGAAATATCGTCAATGCCCACTATTTGCGTCAAGAGCTTGAAGGGCGAGGCTACACCTTCTCCACCTCCACTGACTCCGAGGTCATCGCCTATCTCATCCTCTCCTCAACAAGAAAGACCTGGCTCGATAGGATCAAATATGCGATGAGGAGGCTTGTTGGCGCCTATTCCCTGGTGCTGATGACCGAAGATACCCTCTTTGGGGTTCGCGACCCCCTAGGGGTTCGCCCCCTTTGCCTTGGCGTCCTTGATGGAGGCTGGGTGCTGGCCTCGGAGAGCTGTGCCCTGGACCACATTGGAGCCCAATTCCTGCGCGAGATCGAGCCCGGCGAGGTGGTGGCCATCAATTCGGCAGGGGTGAGGAGTCATCGGGAGAAGGATGCGGGAAAGAGAGGGCTGTGCATCTTCGAATATATCTATTTCTCTCGACCCGATAGCGTCATCGCCGGCAAGCGTCTCTACTCGGCACGGCAGGCGATGGGGGTGAGATTGGCCCGGGAGCACCCCATAGATGCCGACGTGGTGATCGGAGTCCCCGACTCGGCAACGGCAGCCGGCACCGGCTATTCCACAGAGTCGGGCATCCCCTTTAGCGAGGGGCTGTTGAAGAACCGCTATGTGGGGCGCACCTTCATCGAGCCCGACCAGCGAATTCGTGAGCTGGGCGTCAAGCTCAAGTTCAACCCCCTCCCCGAGATACTGGAGGGCAAGCGCGTGGTCGTTGTCGACGATAGCATTGTGCGGGGCACCACTACGCCAAGGGTGATCAATATGCTGAGGAAGGCCGGGGCAAGGGAGGTTCACATGCGTATCTGCGCCCCGCCCATCCGCTATCCCTGCTTCTTTGGGGTGGACATGGCAACGCGCTGGGAGCTCATCGCCGCCAATAAGGAGCTCCCCGAGATCGCCCGGTTCATCGGCGCCGACTCTCTAGGCTATTTGAGCATCGAAGGTCTCATCGAGGCGGTAGCCCTGCCCAGGGAGCTCTTCTGCCTTGCCTGCTTCACCGGCGATTATCCGGTGCCGGTGCAGCTTGAGATGGATAAGCTGGCTCTGGAGACCGCAGAGGAGTGATTTTGGCTAACAGGCGAGCCAAGCAAACCTACCGCAGCGCCGGTGTCGATATAACCGTTGCCAATAGAATCGTGGAAGCCGTGGGAAAAGAGGCGCGTGCCACCTTCAGACCCGAGGTCCTCAGCGACCTCGGCTTTTTCGGCGCTCTTTTTGAGCTAAAGGGATATCTCGAGCCCGTCCTCGTCTCCAGCGTCGACGGGGTGGGCACCAAGCTAAAGGTCGCCTGTGCCCTCTCCAGGCATGAAACCATCGGCATCGACCTGGTCCATCACTGCGTCAACGATATCCTCGCCTGCGGTGCCGAACCCCTTTTCTTCCAGGACTATATTGCCATGGCCAGGCTTGTTCCCAGCATCGTGGAGAGCGTCGTCCAGGGGATGGCCGCCGCCTGCAGGGAGGTGGGCTGTGCCCTCATCGGCGGCGAGACCGCGGAGATGCCCGACCTCTATCCCCAAGGCGAATACGACCTGGTGGGATTCATCGTCGGCGCGGTGGAAAGGAATAGAATCATCGACGGAAAGGGGATCGAGTCAGGCGATGCCATTATCGGGCTGCCCTCCAGCGGGCTCCATACCAACGGCTACTCCCTGGTGCGCAGGGTATTCAACATTGAACCTTCAACCTTGAATACGTTTTACCCCGAGCTGGGTCGCAGCCTGGGGGAGGAGCTCCTCGAGCCCCATCGCTGCTATTATCCCCTGCTCAAGCCATTGTTTGCCCTCATCAAAGGCGTAGCCCACATTACAGGGGGAGGTCTTGTGGGCAACCTGCCCCGCATCCTGCCCCAGGGTCTGGCGGCTAAAATCGAGAAGGGGTCTTGGGAGATTCACCCTATCTTTTCAATGATTCAGAAACAGGGCAATATCGATGAGCGGGAGATGTACCGCGTTTTCAATATGGGGATCGGCATGGCGCTAGTCTGTTCCCAAAACGACTCGCAGGAGTTGATGAAGGCAATAGCAGAGGCCAGGCTTATCGGCCAGGTTGTAGGCCGAAAAGGGAGGGAGAGGATAACTATAGTTTAGGAGGTAATTCATGCGTGCCCTTGTTAGCGTTTCGGACAAG
>JBHIBU010000031.1:0-10688 GCA_046759245.1 Dehalococcoidia bacterium
GGGAGGACATGTAGCGCTCGATGTCAAAGCGGGTACGGTCGGACTGGGTCTCCCGGTAGAGGCGCTGCAGGTAGGGGATCACCCCCTCGTAACTGGTGAAATACTCCCGAATTCGGCCATAGCGATTTCGATATCTTATCAACTCTCCCTCCTCCCCATAGAGGATGAGGTTAAGATGGCGCTCACCTAGCTCTTTAACGGGAACGTGAAGCGAAAAATCGTGGTATCGAGCCATGCTCTCCAGCTGGCTGGAGTGCCAGGAAAACCAGCCCCAAGGACGAATAGCTCCTTGGATGATGGTGAGTTCCTTATTGGGAATGATCAAATCGGGGTCGATCTCCATCTTCACGCCGAGGCCGGTGCAGACAGGACAGGCACCATGGGGGCTATTGAAGCTGAAGGTCCTGGGGGCGATCTCCCCCAGGCTGATGCCGCATTGCACGCAGGCAAAGTGCTCCGAGAAGAGGAGCTCCTCTCCTTCGATCACGGAGACCAGCACCACCCCAGCACCCAGCTTCAGCGAGGTCTCCACAGAATCGGCGAGGCGGCTTGCTTGCTCCCTGCCCTCAATGATCAGCCGGTCGACCACCGCCTCGATGGTATGCCGCTTATTCTTTTCCAGGTCGAAATCCTCGGAGAGGTCGTGGAGGCGTCCATCGACCCTAACCCGTACATAGCCTGCCTTCCTCAGGTCCTCAAAAACCCCCTGATGCTCCCCCTTGCGATCCTTGATCAGGGGGGCCATGATCATTATCCTGGCCCCTGTGGGGAGCTCGAGGAGGGCATCCACGATCTGCTGCACCGTTTGCTGCGTGATCTCGCGTCCACAATTGGGGCAATGGGGGTGACCAACCCGAGCAAAGAGGAGCCTGAGATAGTCGTAGATCTCGGTTGCCGTGCCCACCGTGGAACGGGGATTTCTCCCCGGTCCCTTTTGGTCGATGGAGATGGCAGGGCTTAGCCCCTCGATGTAGTCCACGTCAGGCTTCTCCATCTGGCCCAGGAACTGACGGGCATAAGCGGATAGCGATTCGACATAACGGCGCTGCCCTTCGGCATAGATGGTATCGAAGGCCAGGGAGCTTTTCCCCGAACCGGAGACGCCTGTGATCACCACCAGCCTATCTCTAGGGATAACAACGTCTATGTTCTTGAGGTTATGCTCTCGGGCGCCTTTAACAAATATTGAATCCAAGGGCATCGCCTTCACCTCTCCCATGGGCAGCCTTGGTGGCAATGTTTTATTTTAACACGGGATGTAAAGCCAAACAAGGGTCTTATATGACGATTGCATTTACTAAGCGACTAGGATATACTGGGCAGAGGGTGTAGCCTGGATTCGGTGCCGTTTTTAGGGTCGCGGCCCAGGCAAAGTAGGGTTTGCCTAAGATTCTTGCAATCCGACAGACAGGGTCTTGAGGCGCAAGCTGCATCGGCAAGGGCAACTACCCAACTAGGAAGGAGGTTGGAGGATGGCTTTGGCGGACAAGACTCTGGTATGTCGCGATTGTAGCCGGGAGTTCGTCTTCACTGTTGGTGAGCAGGAATTCTACGAGTCTCGCGGGCTGGAGAGTGAACCCACTCGGTGCCCGGAATGTCGGGCCGCCAGGCGACGCAGTCGCTTTGGTGACTATGAGCGAGGGCCTCGTGAGATGTATCCTGCAATCTGCGCCGCTTGCGGCAAGGAGACCGAGGTCCCCTTTCAGCCTAGGAGTGGGCGGCCGGTATACTGCGGAGAGTGCTTTGCCAAGATGAGAGGTCGTCGTTAGCCCGCTACTGTTTGAAAAGCCGAGACGCCCTTGATTGCTCTTTGTTTTAAGACGTCTCGGCTTTTTGCTCTCGGGGGGTGTTATGAACATTGGTGTCTGCAAGGTGAAACTTCGCCTGCCGGAGAATCAAACCCTTAAGGGTAAGCGGCAAACTTTAAAGTCGATCACGGAACGGGTGAAAAATAGGTATAACGTTTCCATAGCCGAGGTCGGTGATCAGGAGCTTTGGCAGTTGGTCACCCTGGGGATAACCTGCGTCAGTAGCAGCGCTCAACACGCCAACCAGGTCCTATCGAAGGTGGTGGATTTTATCGAGAAGAGCAGGTTTGATGTGGAGCTGCTCGACTATGAGATGGAGTTCCTCCACGCCCTTTAGCGGGAATGATAATGGATACCTCAGCCTTCTTGGACCACATTAGAACGCTTCCCTCATATAGCAGCCAGATCATCCATATCGAGCAGGTGCCAAGCCGCAAGCCAAGCTATGGAGAGCTGGAGGAGTCCCTCCATCCCGCCCTTTATAGCTGTCTTGAGGCTTCGCAATTGCTCCCCCTCTATAGCCATCAGGCGGCAGCGATAAACGCCGCCCGCAGGGGGAGGAACATCTTTGTGGTCACCCCCGCCGCCAGCGGCAAGACCCTTTGCTACAATGTTCCCGTCCTGGATAGGATATTGAGGGAAAAGGGGGGTCGCGCCCTCTATATTTTCCCCATCAAGGCGCTGGCACAGGATCAACTTAGGGGTCTGAGAGAGCTTGCTGGGTCTCTGGGGCTGGACTGCGTTACCTTCGATGGCGATACCCCGCTGGAGGAGCGTGCTGAGATAAAGAGGTCAGCCCAGATAGTGCTTACCAATCCCGATATGCTCCATCTGGGCATCCTGCCCAACCATCAGTCCTGGTCCCGGTTTCTTCGCCGGCTGAGGTACGTGGTGGTGGATGAGGCCCATATTTACCGGGGCATCTTTGGCTCCCATGTTGCCAATGTGCTGCGGAGGCTAAGGCGACTCTCTGCTCGCTACGGGGCAAGCCCTCAACTCCTCTGCTCCTCGGCCACCATCTCAAACCCCAGAGAGCATATCGAGAGGCTGGTTGGCCTCCCCTTTGAGGTCATTGATGAGGACGGCTCACCCTACGGAGGGAAGGATTTCGTCTTTTGGGATCCCCCGCTCATTGACCAGGCAAAGTCGACGCGGCGCAGCGCCAACACTGAGGCAACCTTCCTTTTCACTGAGCTGGTGAGAGGGGGGCTTCGCACCATCACCTTTGCCAGGTCGAGAAAACTCACTGAGCTTATCTATATCTATGCCAGGGAGCAACTGGCTAAGGAAAGGCCGGAATTTGCCCCAAGGATCAAGCCCTATCGCGCCGGCTATCTCCCTGAGGAGAGACGCCTCATCGAGCGGGAGCTCTTCCAGGGCCAGCTTCTGGGGGCGGTGGCGACCACAGCCCTGGAGCTTGGCGTCGATATTGGCAACCTCGATGCCACGGTGCTCACCGGATACCCGGGGAGTATTACCAGCACCTGGCAGCAAGCGGGGCGGAGCGGGAGAAGGGGGCGAAGGTCGTTAAGCTTTCTCATCGGCCTCGATAACCCTCTGGACCAGTATCTTATGCGCCATCCCGAGGCCTTCTTCGGCAAAAGCTTTGAAAATGCCCTCATAAACCCAGAAAACCCTTATATCCTGAAGCCCCATCTCCTGTGTGCTTCCTGGGAGCATCCCTTGACCGATGAAGATGAGGGGATGTTTGGCCAGAGCTTCGCCAAGGCCAGGGCGGAGCTGGAGGAGCAAGGGTTGCTTAAGGATCGGGATGGTCGATGGTATCTCTCGCCAAACATCCCCTATCCCGCTGAGGAGGTGATCATCCGCTCCACCTCCCGCGATCGCTACACAGTGGTCGACGCCTCCCAGGGATACAGGGAGCTGGAGACGGTGGAGGCAACGGTTGCCTTCTTTCAGATCCATCGCGGTGCCATCTATCTTCATCAAGGGGAAGCCTATCTCGTTACCGAGCTCGACCTCATGACGCGTACCGCTTATGCCACGCCTACAGATGCCGATTACTATACCCAAACAAAGGACATCACCGACCTCAGCATTGTTGAGGTGAATCAGGAGAGGAACTTAGGGAAGGTGACGGTCTATTTGGGCGAGGTGGAGGTGACCACCAGGGTGATGGGCTTCAGGAAGAAGAGGCAGTTCACAGAGGAGGTCATCGGAGAGGGGCCCCTAGACCTGCCACCCTGCTCCTTCCCTACTGTTGCCTTTTGGTTCGATATAACGGAGCCAAGCGCTCAAGAGCTCGCCAGAGGCGAGCTTGATTTCGCTGGCGGGCTGCATGCCGCGGAGCACGCTGCCATCGCCCTGCTCCCCCTTTTCGCCCTTTGCGATAGAAACGATATCGGTGGTCTTTCCACCCCGGCCCACGCCGACACGGGGAGGCCACAGATATTTATCTATGATGCCTATCCTGGCGGCATCGGCATCGCTCAGAAGGGCTTCGAGCTTGTCGAGGAGCTCTGGCTGGCAACGCTGAAGGCGATCTCGGAGTGCCCCTGTGAGGCTGGCTGCCCCAGTTGCATCCAATCGCCCAAGTGTGGCAATAACAACGAGCCTCTGGACAAGAAGGCGGCAGAGCTCATCCTTCAGGGTCTTCTTGATATGGTTGCTAGTTTCTGAGATTATGGTAAAATAGATGGAAAATCCCTTTAGCTAGATGAGGCGATATGAGTGTGGCGGGCAAAAAGGAGGAACAACTAAATGTAGAGTGGATCAAGTGGGGCCGGATCACCTGGGTCAACATTGAAAAGCCTACGTTAAATGATATCGAGTATCTGGCCAAGAACTACCTCTTTCATCCCTTGGACTTGGAGGACTGTCGCAGCAGGATCGAGCTCCCCAAGATCGATGAGTATGAGAACTATCTCTTCTTGGTGCTCCACTTCCCTGTATTCAGCAAGGAGGCTCGGGTAACCACCCCCAGCCAGGTCTCCATCTTTATCGGCGAGGACTATGTGGTCACGGTGCATTCCGGCGACCTGAAGCCGCTGTCGAAGCTTTTCAATGATTGCCAGCAGAATGAGCGGGCCAGGGAGGATAACATGGCCCGAAGCTCGGGCTATCTCCTCTATCGCATCCTCGATCGGCTGGTAGACTATTGCTTCCCGATCATGAACAAGATCATCGCCAATGTGGAGGCGGCCGAGGACAGGCTTTTCAGCGATCAGGCTCGAGACTCGGTGCGAGAGGTCTCTATCCTCAGGCGCGATATCATGGCTTATCGCCGCATCATCCGCCCTCAGCCTGCGATCCTCAAAACCCTGGAGGAAGAGGATTACCCCTTCCTCAGGGAGGACCTGGATGTCTACTTTGGCGACATCGGCGACCACATCACGAAGATCACCGAGACCCTGGATGAATATAAAGAGGTGGTGGAGGGGCTCAATGCCAGCAGCGACTCCCTCTTCTCTCACCGCACCAGTGAAGTAATGAAGATGCTTACCATCCTGGCTACCATTATGCTCCCCATCCTTTTGATCTCATCGCTCTATGGAATGAACATCCCCCTCCCCTTCCAAAGCAACCCATTTGCCTTCATCATTATGATCTTTGTCATGCTCTTGATCTCCGGGGGCATGCTTTTCTACTTCCGCTTCAAGCGATGGATATGAAGAGGTGCCCCTTATCGCCCTTTGACCAGGGGAAAGGTCAGTGACCATCCTACTTATTGGCATTTATATCGCCTGCGAGATAATTGCCAATGTTACCGCCTCCAAGCCTGTAGCGCTGGGCAGTATTGTGGTGCCGGCCGCTGTTTTCATCTATGCCCTGACCTTCACCCTCATCGACCTGATCAACGAGAGGCTGGGCAAGCAGAGGGCGCGGCAGGTGATCTACGCTGCCTTTGCCGCCAACTTCCTCCTCGCCATCTATGCCCAGTTTGCCATCGCCCTGCCCCCGGCCCCCTTTTACCCGGGACAGGAGGCCTTTACTGCGGTGCTGGGCTCCACCGGGCGCATCGTTGTCGCCAGCCTCAGCGCCTATCTGGTGGCCTCCCTCATCGATGTCGAGGTCTTCGCCTGGTGGCGGCAAAGAATAGGAGGATATAGGTGGGCCAGGGTAATGGCGAGCAATACCATCTCCACCCTGGTGGATAGCGTTGTTTTTATCAGCATCGCTTTTTGGGGCATCTACCCATTGCTCCCCATGATCGGGGGCCAGTACCTGGTGAAGATGGGGATTGCCCTGATAAGCATCCCCTTGATATATCTGGTGCGGGCAAGACCCTGGGGGGTGGAAGCGGAAAGGTTGGTGTAGGATGGAAATTCAGATCCTCGGTGCCCATAACTGCGAGTCCCGTGACACCAGGCTCGTCTCCCTCGTTATCGACCAGACCCTGGCCATAGATGCGGGAAGCCTCACCTCCAGCCTCTCCATGGCTGAGCAGCAACATCTCAAGGCGGTGTTCATCACCCATCACCACTTCGATCATATCAGGGACCTGGCCACCCTGGGCATGAATATCTACCCCGGGGGCACCATTGAGCTCTACGCCCTCGATAGCGCTCTGAGCGCGCTCTGCGAGCACCTTTTCACTGAGGAGATCTATCTGGATTTTGGCAAAAGGCCCAGCCCAGAAAGACCCACCTTCAAATTATGCCCCTTGGAGCCATATAAGGAGGTGATCATCGAGGGATATGCCCTTCTGCCCCTCCCGGTGAGCCATAGCGTACCGGCGGTGGGTTATCACATCACCTCCCACGATAATAAGTGTATCTTCTTCAGCGGCGATACAGGAAGGAATCCCTCATCACTTTGGCAGGCACTCTCACCCCAGCTTCTGATCATCGAGGTCACCATGCCCAACAGGTTTGAGATGGTGGCTACCTCTGCGGGGCACCTCTGCCCTCGGCTGCTTAAGGAGGAGCTTGGGGAGTTCAAAAAAATCAGGGGATACCTACCCCCTATCGTCACCGTTCACATGTCGCCCCACTTTGAGGGCGAGATCAGGGAGGAGGTGGAGCGGATCTCCGCGGAGCTGGAGGCAAAGATCACCCTGGGTTATGAAGGTATGAAGATCCTTCTGTAGAGGGCGGAGATGAGACCTAGGTTTATCGTTGATACCAATGTTGGCCGGTTGGCGCGTTGGCTCAGAATGATGGGCTATGATGCCCTGTTCCTCAATGGGATCGATGATGAGGGGCTGATCGCTATCGGCTTAAAGGAGAAGAGGGTGCTACTCACCAAGGACACCCAGATCATGAGGAGGCGGGTGGTCACCAGCGGAAAGCTCAAAGCCCTTCTCATCGAAGGTGATAACCACAAGGCTCAACTGCATCAGGTGGTGAAGGCAATGAGCCTGGACATTGAGGGGAGGCAGTTCACCCTTTGCCTGGAGTGCAACGAGCCTTTGATCCCGAGGAGAAAGGAGGAGGTCCGCGATCTGGTGCCGCCCTATGTTTTCCAGACGCAGAGCCACTATGTGGAGTGTCCTCGCTGCCATAGAATCTATTGGCGGGGCACCCACTGGCAGAGAATGAAAGGGGAGCTAGAGACGCTTATGGAGGCTGAATGAGAAAGGGAGCCTTTATCTATGAGCAGGCCCAATCGACCTATTTCCTCAGGGAGGACCATGTGCTCACTCCCACTCGCCTTCAGTTAGCCTATGAGCTGCTCCAATCTTATGGTGCCTTCGATGAGCCCTCCTCCCGGTTGCTGTCGCCAAGGCAGGCGGAGGAGGAGGAAATCCTCTCCTTCCACACCGGGGAGTATCTGGAGGCGGTGAAAAGCCTCAGCCTGGGGGAGGAGCGCTTCAATCCTGCCGCCTTCAATTTCAGCGCTGAGGGCGATAATCCCCCCTACCCTGGGATGTATGAGGCCTCCGCCTTGGCAGTGGGGGCTTCCCTGGTTGCCGCTGAGCTGGTGGCAAGCGGGGAGGTGGATGTTGCCTTCAACATCTCTGGGGGGCTGCACCACGGTGCGCCAAACTATGCCTCCGGCTTTTGTGTGTTTAACGATGTGGTCATTGCCATCTCCTCTCTGGTAAGGAGGGGGCTGAGGGTAGCCTATATTGACATCGATGCCCATCACGGCGACGGGGTTCAACATGCCTTCTACGAAAGCGATAGGGTGCTCAACATCTCCTTTCATGAGTGGGGGCGATACCTCTTCCCGGGCACAGGCGAGGTTGGCGAGATGGGCACAGGTCCTGGCCAGGGCTACTCTGTGAACCTCCCCTTCTTGCCCTATGCCGACGACCAGGTCTACCTCTGGGCCTTCAAAGAGATCGTGCCCCCCTTGGTGGAAAAATTCGAGCCGGACATTCTGGTCACCCAGTTGGGCTGCGACACCCATTTCTTGGATCCCTTGACCCATTTTGTGCTCACCACCGAGGGCTATACCGAGGTGATAAGGGAGCTGGGAAGGCTTGCCCCCAAGTGGATCGCCCTGGGCGGCGGCGGCTACGATATGGGTGTGGTCGCTAGGGCTTGGACCCTGGCCTATGGGGTGATGATCGACCGGGATTGGCCCGATGATATCCCCTCAGAATTTCAAGAGCGCTACGGGCTCAAGAGGCTGAGGGACCACGCCGAGCCCAGCATCGATGGCAAGACCAAGGAGCGGGCCCGTCTCTTCGCCGAGAGAGGGGTCGAGGAGATCAAGAGGACTATCTTCCCTCTTTTTTGGCCCTAATCTCCTGGAATATTAGGGAGGCTTTTTGTGATCAGGGAAGCACTGCTGTATGAGAACATGGGCCAAAGGGTGAGATGCAACACCTGCCCTCGCCACTGCCTCCTTGGCGAAGGCAGGGAGGGCTTTTGCTTCACCCGTCGCAACCAAGGGGGCAAGCTTTTTAGCCTGATCTACGGTGAGGTCGCTTCCCTATCGATAAACCCTATAGAGAAGAAGCCGGTATTTCATTTCTATCCGGGGAGCCGCTGGCTTTCCCTGGGGGCGCTGGGGTGCAACTTTCGCTGCCCCGGCTGCCAGAACTGGGAGCTCTCTCACTCCAGGGGTGGAAGCGCCAACTACCTCTCGCCTGAAGAGCTCGTTTCCTTGGCAAAGCGGCATCGTTGCCTGGGCATCTCCTGGACCTTTAACGAGCCCACCATCTGGCTGGAATACACCATCGATGGTGCCAAATTGGCCAGGGAGCAGGGCCTCTATACCAACTACGTTACCAATGGCTATATCACCGAGGAGGCCCTGGATGCTATTGGACCCTATCTCGATGTCTATCGAGTGGATATAAAGGGCTTTTCACAGGGTTCCTACGGCAGGACCGCTCACATACCAGATTTCGTTCCCATCCTAGAGGCAGTCAAAAGGGCGAAGGAAAAGTGGGGGATGCATGTGGAGCTGGTGACCAACCTCACCCCTGGATACAACGACGATGAGGGGGAGCTTAGGGGGATCGCCAAATGGATACGCCGCGAGCTGGGAGCCTACACCCCGTGGCATATCACCCGCTTCTTTCCCCATCTAAACCTGTCCCACCTGGAGCCTACCCCCCTAGCCACTCTGGAAAGAGGGCGCAGGATCGCTGAGGAGGAGGGATTGTATTATGTATATTTGGGCAACACCCCCGCCCCGATGAATCGGGGTGCTGGGAACACCTATTGCCACCAGTGCGGTAGGCTCGTCATCGGAAGACACATCTTCGATGTTATTGAGTATAATCTGACGGAGGGGAGATGCCGCTATTGTGATATCCCCATAGCGGGAAGGTTTTAGACCAATCTTCGGCGGGAGAATACCATGTTGCTTGACCCAAAGAGTGAACAGGAATTTAGGAGGAAACAGGGCATCGAGGAGTGGGGAGACTACGATGGGGTCATCTTTCGTTTGGGTTTGAGTTTTGAACGGCTGCCTAATTTTCCCCCACCTGAGCCTGAGGTCTATGGGCTGGAATCCCTCAGTGGCTCCAAAATCTATAAGGGGAGTAGGGGAGGAAAGGAGATACTCTTGGCCCCAACCCTGATGGGCGCAGCGGCAGCCAGTTTCAATATAGAAAGGTATCTGTGTCATTCCCCTGCCCCTGTGGGGATAGGGGTTGGTTATTGTGGCGGACTGCAAGCGGAGATTGAAATAGGGAGGATAATTATCCCCGCCGAAGCTATAATCGGCGAGGGGACCAGTAAATACTACGGCAAAGGTGAGATTTCAAGCGCCGACCAAGGCCTGGTGACAAGGCTCGTCGCTGTGACGCGACGTTTCGGCTATGAACCGCTGGTTGGGGAGGTCTATTCCATCGATGCCCCCTTTATGGAGACGACAGACCTTATCGGCCAGTTGTCCCAGCAGGGGATCCTGGGGATCGATATGGAAACCTCGGCTCTATTTTCCATCGCCGAATATCACAGCAAAAGGGCAGCCGCTATTTTGGTGGTCTCCGACAAACCCCATGAAGGCCCCCTTTATGGCTTCGATCCCCCTCTCCAAGCAATCGAAGGAATCACCGAAGATGTCATGAAGATCTGCATCGAAGCCCTAACAGGTTGAAAAGACTTTAGGGGATTCCAACCCGGTAAACATTCAAAGCCTGCGATTGCCCGGGTATAAATTTCGCTATAAAACAGTGAAATTGCCCAAAATTCGCCATCATGAGCGACTATGTAATGAAAATTATATCTTGACCTGACCCCAGGGGCAAAAATCGCAATTTCGCCCCTGTGACACCCTTTTTGCTCTGGCTTGTGGTTTCCTTTCCCTATTATAGAGGAGGGCCATGATCGGCTACTGTGGGATAACTATTTCGGCGATGTCACTTCATCGATCCATTTCAGGTAATCGGGATTGCCGCCCGATATGGGGAGGGCCACAACCTCAGGAACCTCGTAACTGTGATTTTCCTTGACCAATCTGACGAGCTCATCCAGTAGCGATGCCTTGGTCTTGACTATCAGTAAGGCCTCAGCG
>JBHIBU010000032.1:0-10568 GCA_046759245.1 Dehalococcoidia bacterium
ACCCCCCGCGCCAGCCCTGTTGATAGCTGCTCGAGAATTGTTATCGTTTCATCTATGTCCTGCGCTTCGATAGAGATAAGGCCCAGCTTTTGAAAAAGCGCCAAGAGTGAAAAAAAGATGTAGCCGAAGGCGGCGCGGGGCTCGGCCGAATATTGGAAACAGAACACGGGAACACCGCTTTCCTCAGCCAGGCTCTTAAGCCTGCCCCCGGTAGTGATCGCCAGCTTCTTTGCCGGCGTCTGGAGCGCCTTAGCGAAGGAGGAGAGGGTCTCCTCGGTGTTGCCTGAATAGCTGGAGGCGATGACCAAGGTTCCCTCATCGACCGAGGGTAGGTCGTAGTCGCGATGCACCGAGACGGGTGGCCCCGCCTCCAGGGCCAGGGCACTCACCAGGTCACCACCGATAGCAGAGCCTCCCATGCCCAGGATAACCGCCCTCTCAACGCTGGAGTAATCGGAGGGCAAAGGGAAGCCCAGGGCGCTATGCCATGCCTCGCGGCATTGCCAAGGTAATTGGCCAATTCTCGCTATCATATTGGAGGGATCGAATTTTGTATAGACCTCGGGGTCGTCCAGGTCTGTCATGGGCTAAATTCCCGCCATCCTTCTTCCCTCGGCGAGGAGCCTCTGCACCCTTTCCGGGCTATCGCTCTCGGCGTAAATACGAAGAAGCGGCTCCGTCCCCGAAAAGCGGACCAGCAGCCAGGTGCCATCGGCCAGTTTCCGGCGAAAGCCATCGTCCACCTTCTCTAGCTTTCTGTTTTTGTCGAGGCGATCGATGATCGCCTCCCGCTCCTCAGAGGGGAACTCGATATCGATGCGGTCGTAGTAGTGAGGCCCCACCTTGCTATAGAGATATTCTATAAGCTCTGAGGGTTTCTTTCTTTGCCTCACCATGAGGTCGAGAAAGAAGAGCCCGCAGAGAATGCCATCGCGCTCCGGGATGTGACCACGGAAACCAAAGCCCCCACTCTCCTCGCCGCCGATCAGTGCATCCTCTGCTATCATCTTGGGACCAACATACTTGAAGCCAACGGGCACTTCGTAGACTGGAACCTGAAAAAGATCCCCCAATCGATAGACCATGCTGGTTGTGGTTATCGTCTTTATGATAGCGCCCCGCAGACCACAAACCTCCAAACGGTAAAGGGCGAGCAGGGCAAAGACCTGAAGGGGGGTGAGAAAGGTTCCTTTCTCATCCACGATGCCAATGCGGTCGGCATCGCCATCTGTGGCCAAGCCCACGCTGGCCCCGCTTCCCTTTACTAGGGTGGAAAGCTCTGCCAGGTTTTGGGCTATCGGCTCCGGTTGGAGCCCAGGGAAAAGGGGATTTCGCTCCCCATGGATCTCCACCACCTCGGTGGAGCCCCCTTTAAGGATGGTGCCGAGATATCCCGCCCCTGCCCCATACATGGAATCCACCACCACCTTCAGACCGGCTTTGCGCAGCGTTTCCAGGTCGAGCAGCCCCCCGATATGGCGAATATAGGAAGGGTAGGGATCGAACCTCTCCACCAGCCCTTGCTTCAATCCCTGATCCAAGGGGATGCGCTTTACGCTTCCTGTGGTCAAAATCTCTGCGATGTGCCTTTCCAGCTCGCTGATGACCTCTGGAGAGGCGCTGGTGGCCTGCTCCAGCTTATACTTAAAGCCGTTCCAGTTTGCCGGGTTATGGCTGGCGGTGATAATGATGGCCCCACCAGCCTTCTTGGCCAGGATTGCATAACTGACTACGGGGGTGGGGGTGGTCTTTTGGCAGAGATAGACCTTGATCCCGTTGGCGGCAATTACCTCGGCAGCTGTGGCGGCGAAGTCCTCGGAGGCGAACCTGGTATCGTAGCCTATGATCAGGCCACGATGGGCCAGTCCTGCCTGTTCGACATAATTGGCAACGCTTTGGGAGGATACCCTCACATTGTCAAAGGTGAAGTCCTCGGCAATGATCCCCCGCCAGCCATCGGTGCCAAATTTAATCATCATACCCTCTCTCGCCAGTAATTAAGCAGGTCATTTAAGGTCTGCTCAAAGGGGATCTGAGGCTGCCAGCCGCTAAGTTCCCTAAATTTAGTGACATCGGCAACAAGCGCCTTCACATCGGAGGGACGAAGCCGAGCGGGGTCCACCCTGACCTCGATGTTGGCATCGGCCCTGCCCAAGAGCATATCAAGCATCTCCCTCACCTCTCTGGCCACGCCACTGCCAATATTATAAACCTCCCCGGGCACACCCTTCTCCATCACCAGCCAGTATGCCCGCACGAAGTCCCGGACATCGCTCCAGTCTCGCTTGCTGGAGAGGTCCCCGGCATAAATAATGGGCGGTTTTAGCCCCTTTTCGACCTCTGCGATCTGCTTTGCCATGTTCGAGGTAACAAAGACCTCCCCCCTCCGCGGCCCCTCATGGTTGAATCCCCTGGTGACAATGGTCTTTAGACCATAGCTCATGAAGTATTGATAGCCGAGCATCTCCTGGGCAACCTTGCTTACCCCATAAGGGCTTAAGGGGCGAAGGGGGTTGGTCTCCTTCACCGGGAGCTCCTCGGGGAGGACATGGCCATACTCCTCCGAGGAGCCTGCAATGTGAATAAGGGGGTCGATCCCTGCCTCGCGCACCGCCTCCAGGAGGTTCACCTGTCCTATGATATTGCGGTGCAGGGTTTCCGCAGGGGCACTCCATGAGCCGGGGACGTAGCTTTGGGCAGCAAGATGAAAGATGCGATCCGGTTTCACCGCGGCGATCACCCGCTTCATAGAGAAGGCATCGGTCATGTCCCCCTCGACGAGGTTGAGGCTGGCCGGTTGGGTGCCATCGCTGAGCATTGACTCAAGAGCTGTGGCACTGGCGATGGTGCTACTGTCCCCGATGATGCGCACCCTCCCCGCCTTTTTCAGCTCATCGAGGTTCTCCATCCTGCTCCGCCAGCGATAAGTGCCATAAACCTCCACCCCTTCAATGCTTAGTAGATATTCAGCAAGGTGGCTGCCGGCCATGCCGGTAACCCCGGTGATAAGTACGCGCACCTTCACCTCCTATGGAAGAGGATGGCTTTCCTCTGGCCAAACCCTGATGCCTTGGGCTAATCTTTGATCACAACCCAGGACCACATTATTGCCCAGCACACAGCCCTCCATAACCTGGCTTCGATCCCCTATGGAGACGCTCTCGGCGACGACACAGTTCTTGAGCGCCACCCCCTGGCCGAGGCGGGTGTTGTGCCAAAGGATCGCCCCCTCGATAAGGCTATCCCTTCCAATGTGGCACCCCTGCCCGATAACGGAGGGCCCCTTCAACCGCACCCCGGGCCCGATGAGGCAATCTCTGCCGATAATTGCTGGCCCCTCCAATTCTGCCTGAGGATGGATGTCACAGCCCTCCTCCACCCATAACCCTTGGCCGGCTCTCTCCCCGGGGAAGGTCTTTTTGACCCTACCTGCGAGCAGGTCATGGTGCAATTGAAGGTATTTCTCCGGGGTCCCGATGTCGATCCAGTAGGCATCGGAGGGGTAACCATAGACGGGGTCGCCGCTCTCAACCATAAGGGGGAAGAGCTCTCGCTCAAAGGTGAAGCTCAACCCTGGGGGTACATGACTTAGAACGTCGGGCTCAACTATGTAGGCACCGGCATTGATCATGTTGGAGGGTGCCTCTTCCCGCCTTGGCTTCTCAATAAAACACTTAACCCTGCCCCCACTATCGGTCTCCACCACCCCGTAGATGGTGGGATCCTCTACCGGTGTTAGAGCGATCGAGACCTTTACCCCCCTCTCGCGGTGTAATCTCATCATTTGGGTAAGGTCGATGTCGGTGAATATATCGCCATTGAACACGAAGAAGGTTTCATCGAGGTGTTCCTCAACGTTTTTCACCGCCCCTGCCGTTCCCAGGGGGGAGCCTTCTACCACGTAGGTCAGCTTCACCCCGAAACTGCTGCCATCGCCGAAATAGCTCTGGATAGGGTGGGGAAGATGGCAAAGGGCAAGGATGATATCGTCGATGGCGTGCTCCTTCAGGTAGTCGATCATATGCTCCAAGAAGGGTCTGTTAACAATAGGCACCATAGACTTGGGGATACTACAGGTAAGAGGGCGCAATCGCGTCCCTTCACCACCGACAAGGATCACTGCTTTCATTGCGTCATCCTTTTCCGCCAGTATTCCAAGACCTCGCCCAGTGTTTGCTCCAGGGGGATCTCCGGCTGCCATCCTGTTTTCGCCCTGAACCTAGAGTAATCACAAACGCTCTCCATGACCTCCCCGGGGCGAAGTCGGCCGGGGTCCTGCACCACGAGGAGGGCCACCTTGGAGTGGTTCAGGAAAAAATCGAGAACAGACCTTAATGGGGTCATCGTCCCCGATCCTATATTATACACCTCCCCGGGCTCCCCTTTGAGAAGGGCAAGGTAGTACCCTCTCACCATATCTCGGACATCGGTGAAGTCGCGTTTGACCTCGATGTTGCCGACGCGGAGGACGGGCTCCCTGAGCCCTGCTTCAGCTTCAGCCACCTGCTTAGCAAAGGAAGGGACAACAAATTCCTCCCTCTGTCTCGATCCCAGGTGGTTGAAGGGGCGAACCCGCACACAGCCTAGCCCATGACTAAGGAAGTACTGATAGCCCATCATATCCTGGGCCACCTTGCTCACCCCATAGGGGTTTGTTGGTCTAAGGGGGTTTTCCTCCTTTATGGGAAGCTCCTCAGGATAAAGCATCCCATACTCATCCTTTGAGCCCAGGATTAGAATCTTGGGGTCGATATCGGCGGCGATCACCGCCTGGAGCACATTTAGTTGTCCTATGATATTGTTGCTCAGCGTGCCTTGAGGGTCCTCCCATGATATACCGACCGCTGCCTGAGCGGCGAGATGGAAGATAAGGTCAGGCTCTACCTCCTTGATCACTTTAGCCACCTGAGGGGCTTCTGTCAAATCCACCTCATAAAGGGTGATGGCCTGGCGCAGGGAGCCAGTATCGGCCATACTGCGTCCGGGGCGAAGCGTGCCCAACACCTCAACCCCCTCGGAGAGCAGATATTCAGCGAGGTGGCTGCCAGCAAATCCGTTAATCCCTGTCACCAGAGCCTTCAGCTCCCTCACCCCTCAAGCCCGGCCTCGGCCCTGAGCATGGCCGCCTTATCCGTCCTCTCCCAGGGGGCATCGATGTCGGTGCGACCGAAATGACCATAACAGGCGGTGGCTCTATATATCGGGCGGCGCAGGTTCATGGAATCAATGATCGCCCCCGGGCGCAGATCGAAGTGTTTGTTGATCAGGTCGAGGATGATCTCATCTGAAACCCGCCCTGTGCCGAAGGTCTCGATGGAGCTGGAGAGGGGGCGTGCTACCCCGATGGCGTAGGCGATTTGAATCTCCAGGCGGTCCGCCAGCCCCGCCGCCACCAGGTTCTTAGCCACATACCTCGCTGCATAGGCTGCGGAGCGATCCACCTTAGTGGGGTCCTTTCCTGAGAAGGACCCCCCGCCGTGTCTGGCGATGCCTCCATAGGTATCGACCAGGATCTTGCGCCCGGTGAGCCCGCAGTCGCCCATCGGCCCCCCGATGACGAAGCGCCCCGTGGCATTGACATAATACTTCGTTCTTTTATCCAACAACTGGGCGGGGATCACCCCCTTGATTACCTGCTCGATGATATCGCGCTCAATGACGTCGTGACTCACCACAGGGTTATGCTGAGCACCGATGACCACGCTATCCACCCGCTGCGGGACACCGTGAGAGTACTCCACTGTCACCTGGGACTTACCATCGGGGCGCAGATAGGGTAGGGTATTATCCTTCCTCAGCTCAGCGAGGCGCTTGCACAGCTTATGGGCCAGGGAGATGGGAAGGGGCATCAGCTCAGGGGTCTCATTGCAGGCGAAGCCCACCATCATCCCCTGGTCGCCGGCACCGAGGACCTCTACCTCATTACTAACCGCTTCAGTACCCTTTGCCTCTAGGGATTTGTCCACCCCCAGGGCGATATCCTTGGACTGCTCTTTGATGGAGACCATCACGCCGCAGGTCTCGAAGTCAAATCCGTATTTAGCGCGGGTGTAACCCACCTCGCGCACTACCTGGCGAACGATCTCCTGCATCTCCACGTAACAGTCGGTGGTGATCTCCCCCATAACCAGGACCAGCCCGGTGGTCGCTGCGGTCTCGCAGGCCACCCTGGCCATGGGGTCCTCGGCCAGTATGGCGTCCAGGATGGCATCGGAGATCTGGTCGCAGAGCTTGTCAGGGTGCCCCTCGGTAACCGACTCCGAGGTGAACATGAGCGAGGGTGCGCTCATAAAGGTAGTCATTGTCATCTCCTCTCTTGGAGAATTGCTTAGGTTCCCGTCTCCCAACTCTCCAGATATTTTGTTTGCTCCCCGGTAAGGGTGTCAATAGTGATCCCCATGGAAACAAGCTTCAGCCGGCCGATCTCCCTATCGATCTCCTTGGGCACGGCGTAAACCTTGGGGGCAAGTTTTTCCTTCCCTTTGACCATAAACTCGGCGCAAAGGGCGTGGTTGGCGAAGCTCATGTCCATGACGCTTGCTGGGCTGCCCTCAGCGGCGACAAGGTTGATCAGCCTGCCCTCGCCAAGGAGGAAGATGAGCCGACCATCGTGGTAGGTGTACTCGTCGATGAAGGGGCGCAAGCGTCGCTTCTTAGCCGCCAGGCTTTCCAGGCTCGGGATGTTGATCTCCACGTTAAAGTGACCGCTGTTGGCCAGAATGGCTCCGTCTTTCATCAATAGTAGATGGGCCTCGTCGATGACCCTGAGCCCTCCGGTAACGGTGATGAAAATGTCGCCTATTTTTGCCGCCTCCAGGATGGGCATAACCCGATAGCCTTCGCTGACCGCCTCCAGGGCCCTGGTGGGGTCGACCTCGGTAACGATCACGTGAGCACCCAGCCCCTGGGCACGCCGAGCCACTCCCTGACCACACCTGCCATAGCCACAGACAACCACGTTCTTTCCTGCCCAAAGGATGTTGGTGGCCCGGGTGATGCCATCGATGGTGCTCTGCCCGGTGCCGTAGCGACCGTCGAACAGGTGTTTGGTGTCCGCCTCACCCACGGCAAAGACAGGGTACCTCAGCGCCCCGTCCCTCTCCATGCTGCGCAGTCTGATGATCCCGGTAGGGGTCATTTCGGTTCCGCCAATGATGCTAGCTATCAGCTCAGGCTGTTCCTTGTGAGCTGTTGCCACCAGGTCAGCGCCATCGTCCAGGGTGATCTGCGGTTTGTGATCCAGGGCAGCATTGATGTGTTGATAGTAGGTGGCCTCGTCCTCGCCCCTAATGGCGTGCACCGGAATTTTGTGCTCTACTACCAATGCGGCGGCCACGTCATCCTGGGTGCTCAGCGGGTTTGAGGCACAGAGCACCAGGTCGGCGCCACCGGCCTGGAGCGCCAGGGCCAGGTTTGCCGTCTCTGAGGTGATATGCAGGCAACCGGAGATCCTGATCCCCTGGAGGGGCTTCTCTTTGGCGAATCGCTCTCCGATGAGCCCCAGCACCGGCATCTCGCGGGATGCCCACTCGATGCGGAGCTGGCCCGCGGCGTCCAGGGAGGGGGCCTTGATGTCAGCTTTCATGAAGTGCTCTCCTTATCGTCAAAATGGGTGAACCTTTTGAACTCCTGGTATCTGTGAGCGATATCGGCCCTCCCCAGGGAGCGGAGGCCATCGATGCTGAAGTCGGCGATGGTGAAGCTAGCCACTATAGTGCCGTGGATGATGGCCTTCCTCAGGGCGTGGGGGGTGATCTCTTCAGCCTGGTCCAGGTAGCCGAGAAGGCCGCCGGCAAAGCTATCCCCGGCCCCGGTCGGGTCCGTGACCCGGGCCACGGGATAGGCCGGGGCGACAAAGTAGTCGGCGTCGCTGACCATGATCGCCCCGTATTCCCCCCTCTTTATGATCACCGCTCTGGGCCCCATCTCCAGGAGGCTCTTGGCGGCGGCGATGACGTTCTGGGTCTGGACGAGAAGGCGAACCTCGGATTCATCCATGATGACGATGTCCACCCCGCTTATCGTTCGGCTCAGGGATTCCCCCTTGCCCCGGATCCAGAAGTTCATGGTATCGACCACCCTCAGCCTGGCGCCGCCGACCTGGCTGAGGACCTCGTACTGGAGGTCGGGGTCGATATTAGCTAGAAAGACCAGCTCGCTACCCTCGTATCCCGGGGGCAGGGTGGGATGGAAGTCGGCGAAGACATTGAGCCTGGTATCCAGGGTCTGGGTGATGTTTTGCTCATAGTTGTAGCGGCCGACCCAGCGGAAGGTCTGGCCCTGGGACATCTCCAGCCCCCGGGTATCAACCCCGCGCCCGGCGAGGAAGCGGATGTGCTCGGCGGGGAAGTCGGTGCCAACGACCCCGACCAGGTTTACCTTGGTGTAAAGGCTGGCGGCGGCGGCGAAGTAGATGGCGGAGCCGCCAAGGACCTCGGTGACACTGCCAAAGGGCGTCTCCACCGTGTCCAGGGCCACCGAGCCCACCACCAGGACGCTCATCTGATGACCCCTTCCTTCTTAAGCTTTTTAGCGCAACTCTTGCAGAAGAGAGCCCTCTTGCTATCGGTCTCTGGCAAACTGTTGGAGAAATGCATCACGCAACTCTCATCGCCGCAATGACCCAAGCCATAGGTATGCCCCAGTTCGTGAATCGCCTCTTTAGCTGCCCTTTCAGCGAAGAGGCGCTCGTCCCGGGGCAGACCATAGCGCTCCTGCCTTAGCCGATACAGGGAGATCACCGCCCTTTTCCGCCTCGGGTCGGCCTCCCCAAAGACGAAGTTGAGCCTGGGGACGTATAGGTCTATATCGCAAACCCCTAAGGCCCTCTCCTCATCCTGTGCCATACTCATCGCCTCGAGGAAGGCTGTGGAACGATACTGACTTCGCCTCGGGTTATAGGCATGGTTCGGCTCCTCAAGGGGCGTCTCGATCTCCACTGCCTTGGCGAAGGTTGCCCCTATGCTCTGGCTCAGCCCCTCCAGTATCCGGGGATCGATGTTGCCGATGGGTGTAAGCGCTATCTTCTTCAATTTCGACCTATCCCTTAATTGGGAGCTTTCAGCCAATCCAGCACCTGCTCCAGAGCCTGTCCCTGATTCATCCTTGTAACCGAGATGATAGCGACATTGGGGTGGCGCTTTATTCGGTCGGCCCAGGGGTGGGAGGTGAGCATGATGGTGCCCAGAACCCTCTTCCCGCTATCGATGGCCTCCAAAACAGCCTCCCTGAAGGAGGGTGAGAAGAGCTCCATCTTCCCGATCTCGTCGACGACCACCAGATCGCACTCCCGAGTGGCTTCCCTAAGGGCAGCGACCCCCACCCGGTCCAAGCTCTCCATATCGACACCATACTTGCTAACCCGATAGGGGCTCTTGATATCGATATGGGCCAGGGTGGCGCTCTGCCCGTCCAGGGTGACGATCCTGAAGCCATGCCTGGCTCCGCCGGATCTCATCTCCTCGGTGAAAAAGCCGCCCGCCTTTCCCTGCAGGTTGCCAATCGCTTGCTTAATGATGGTGGTCTTCCCCACACCGGGACCCCCGCTGAGAAGACAGGCCCTTTTCATGACGACATGCCTCGCTCGGCCCTCCTCTTCTCCTTCATCTTTTTCCTTGCCTGGCGATGCTTTAGCTGGGCTACCCTTTTCCTCTTATTCATTCCCCATTCTTTCTCATCCCTCTTTTATATATCGCTTTCTTAGCTCCTTTGAAACCCCAGCCAGGAGCTCCAAGGCCCATGCCGCCCCCCCCTCAGAGATCGACCCCAGACCACAGGAGGGGGTGACCAGGCATCGCTCCCTTAGAAGGTGGAAGCTAACTCCCTTCCTATCAAGGGCTCCGATTCCCTCCTCCAGGCGATCGAGAAGGCTTTTCGCCGTCTCCCCCTTCAGGGCCTCCTCTTCATTGGGGACAATTCCCCAGGCGATAACGCCCCCCCGCTCCAGGAAGGCTTTCACCTCCTCGGGATAAAGAGCAAGGGTGTAGCCATAATTATAGGCATCAAAATTCAGAATGTCGAGGGAGGTGGCAAGTAGCACCGACCAATCGGTATTGCCGCAGCAGTGCACCCCCTTGAGGCCGCCGATTCCGGCGAAGACCGCCTCCAGAAGGCTGACCACCTGCTCCCTGGGAACTGAGACGAAGGCGGAGCCAATGGAAGCCATGGAGGGCTCATCGACGAAGAGGATGGTGTTGGGGGAGATAGGCTCCAGCTCCCTCTCTTGCCAGGCGGCCTTGAGCCGAAGGTGTTTGGCCAGGGCATCGGCGAGGACGTCGTCATAAAGCACAGGGCGGCGATTCTCATCGGTCACGCTGAGCCCCCAGCTAACTGGCCCCGTAACCTGTCCCTTGACGGCAGAGGGCGATAGCTCTGTTTCCAGAAAGGAATGGAAGCCTGCGGCGCGGTCAGGGGTCAGGGCATAGCGTTCAAGGTTGTTCTCCAGGTAGTCTGTGTAGAGTTGCTCCAGCTCTGCGCTCAGGTCCCCTGAGCGGTCAATATGCATATGGCCGTCCATCTCTTCGCTTAGCCTTCGCCCCTCGAGAAAGGGTGGGCGGAACTGGGTATAC